>CALZFJ010000008.1 GCA_945645715.1 uncultured Prevotellaceae bacterium
GCAGGCACATAGATAGCCTGTACTGATGTGATACTACCCTGCTTCGTCGATGTGATTCGCTCCTGGAGCGTTCCCATCTCAGATGCAAGTGTAGGCTGATAACCTACAGCCGAAGGCATACGGCCAAGAAGTGCCGATACCTCCGAACCTGCCTGAGTGTAACGGAAGATGTTGTCCATAAAGAGTAGAATCTCCTTACCTCCTCCATCTTGATCGCGGAACTGCTCGGCTACAGTAAGTCCTGAAAGCGCCACACGCAGACGTGCGCCCGGTGGCTCATTCATCTGTCCGAACACGAGTGAAGCCTGTGAAGAATTAACCTCCTTCATATCGACATCGTCAATGTTCCATTCACCCTTGTCCATTCCTTCACGGAACTTGTCGCCATACTTGATAACGCCGCTCTCGATCATCTCACGAAGCAAGTCGTTTCCCTCACGGGTGCGCTCTCCTACTCCGGTGAACACCGAGAATCCGTTGTGTCCGTGGGCAATGTTGTGAATCATTTCCATGATAAGCACGGTCTTTCCTACTCCGGCACCGCCGAACAGACCGATTTTTCCTCCCTTTGAGTATGGCTCGAGGAGGTCGATTACCTTGATACCGGTAAACAGTATTTCAGAGGTAATAGAGAGGTCGGCAAATTGAGGTGCAGGCTGATGGATAGGACGCCTGTTTTCACCCTCAAGAGCCTTTAAGTGGTCGATAGGCTGACCAATCACGTTAAGCAATCGGCCTTTCACCTGTTCTCCTGTAGGCACTGAAATTGGAGAACCAAGATTCTTCACTTGCATGCCTCGCTGCAATCCGTCGGTGCTCTCCATCGCTACACAGCGCACCGTGTCCTCTCCGATGTGCTGTTCCACTTCAAGCACCAGGTCCGAGCCGTCGGGGCGGGTCACCGTAAGCGCAGTGTAGATCGACGGAATTGCGTTCTCGCCTCCATCGAATGCCACATCGACCACCGGACCAATCACTTGGGTTATTTTTCCAAATTTCTCTTTCATAATTTTCGTGAAATTTGTCAGTGTTTTGATATGTTTCTCTGTTTATTTCTCTTTTATTAGAAGTGCAAGCCATAAACCACGCACAGTGTCATCAACACAAGGTTGAAGAGTCCTATCGGCATGAGATACTTCCACTCAAGCGCAAGAAGTTGGTCGATACGCACGCGCGGGAACGACCACTTGAACCAAATGATGATAAACGACACAAAGAATGCCTTGCCAAGGAACCACAACACCGAGGGTATATAGTCCATAATGGCATTGAAACCTTCCCAGCCGGGTACGTGGAATGGCATCCAGCCACCAAGGAACATGAGCGATGCAATTCCCGACACAATGAAAAGATTCAGGTATTCGGCAAGATAGAAGAAGCCGAAGTGGATACCCGAATACTCAGTGTGGTAACCTGCAGTAAGCTCGTGCTCTGCCTCCGGAAGGTCAAACGGGCCACGGTTGGTCTCACCTGTAGCGGCGATCAAATAGATGATAAAAGCAATCACTGCAGGAATGTGTCCCTTGAAGATAAACCAGCCATCAGCCTGACCTTCAACAAGTCCGGTAATCGACATTGTGCCAGCCATTACCACCATTGTCATAATCGACAAGCCCACCGAAAGTTCATAGCTTATCATCTGCGCACCGCTTCGCATTGCACCGATAAGTGTATATTTGTTGTTGCTCGACCAGCCTGCAAGCAGGATACCGAGCACACCAATCGATGATGCTGCTATCATGAAGAATACTCCAATATTGAAGTCGATGATCTGCAAGCCATTTCCCCATGGAAGCACGGCAAACGAAAGCATCGATGCCACAATCACCAAGTATGGTGCAAGCGCAAAGAGGAATCGGTCGATATTCTCAAGGCGGATAAGCTCCTTGATGAGAATCTTAAACATGTCGGCAAAGCTCTGAAGCACTCCCCAGGGGCCCACACGCATCGGACCAAGGCGGCACTGGAACCATGCACAAAGTTTACGCTCATAGAAGATATAAAAGAGTGCAAGCACGGAGTAAACTGCAAGAAGCAACACACCGATTATCACACATTCTATCACTGTGGCTGCCCAGCTTGGCATTACGCTCTCGAGCAGTTGGTCAAACCAATTGGTAAATACGCCAAAATCAAACATATTATTCAATTTTTCTGTTTAGTGTTCTGTGTTCTTGTTTTTTATTCCGTGAATTATCTGTCGATATCGGGAATCACATAGTCGAGCGACGCTGTGATTGTGATGAGGTCGGCAATCTTATAGTTGCTACAGCTCAAATCCACTACTCCTATAAGATTCAAGCACGGGCTATTGAAGTGCATACGGTAAGGATTCTTGCCACCGTCACTCTCAATATACACGCCAAATGCACCACGGCTTGCCTCAACCTGCTGGAACCAGTGTCCTACGGGCAGCTTGATGAGCTTAGGCACCTTAGCGCATATTTCGTTGCCCTCCTCTTTCTCAAGAAGGTCGCAAAGCTGCTCAAGAAGACTCACGCACTGCTCTATCTCGCGCATACGCACCATGTAGCGCGCAAAGCTGTCGCCGGCAGTTTCAAGCACTTCATCAAATTTCAATTCATTATAGATAGCATATGGAGCGTGCTTACGCACGTCGCAGCTATATCCTGTCGCACGAGCCGAGGGACCTGTGATACCATAGTTAATTGCCTCTTCCTTAGTGATAACACCAACACCCTTAGTACGGTTCTGTGCAATCACATTGCCTGTGAAGAGCTTGTGATACTCTTTCAGGCGTGATGGCATGATAGCGCAAAGCTCGCGTACATCTTTTATAAAGTCGGGGTGAACATCTGCTACGACACCGCCAATCACATTGTAGTGGAGCGACATACGTGCGCCGCAAGTCTTGTCGAAGATATCAAGTATCTGTTCACGCTCGCGGAAGCCATAGAAGAATGCTGTGGTAGCACCCATATCCATAGTCATACAACCGTAGGACAGCAAGTGAGACGATAAACGCATAAGCTCGTCCATCATCACGCGGATAATCTGTACGCGACGCGGAACTTCCACTCCAAGCGCCTTCTCAATGCAGAGGCAGAGGCAGTGACGGTTCTGGTGAGCCGACATATAATCAAGTCGGTCGGTGTACATAAGTGTCTGTGGATAGGAGTGCGATTCGCACAACTTCTCAATACCACGGTGGATATATCCCGGAACAGGGACCACGCGGCTCACAGTCTCACCGTCGATGAGTGTGCGCAAGCGCATGACACCGTGTGTCGATGGGTGTTGCGGACCGAAGTTCACCACATAGTCCTCCGGGTCAAAGAGTTTATATTTCTTCTCAACCACCTTGCCATTCTCCTCAACGTAGGTCACTGAGTCGTCCTCATTCTCCTCAAGGTTAAGGCGTATAGGGTTGATTTCGGGGTTTGCATCATAGTCCTTGCGGAGTGGATAGCCCACCCAGTCGTTGCGCAAGAAGAGGCGGCGCATATCGGGGTGTCCGATAAACTTTATTCCATAGAAGTCAAACACTTCACGCTCCTGAAGCAAAGCCACCTTCCACAGGTCGCTCACACTGTGAAGCATGGGGTTCTCTCTGTCGGCAGTTGTCACTTTCACCTCAAGCATAGCGCGGGTGGCAGTCGAGGTAAATTCATACACACAGCCAAGTGTCTCTTTCCAGTCGCAACCAATCACTGCCACCAGATAGTCAAAGTTGAGCTCGGCATCGTTCTTCAGCTGCTCTGCAAGTGCACGCCAATCTTTGGCTTCAACGCACACACGAAGCACCTCGCCTTCCTCAAAAGTGGCTGATGGGCACAATTTGCCGATTTTTTCTTTTAAGTCAACCATTTATATTAATGTATATAAGTCGTTATTATCAAATAATCTTATTTTCTATCTCTCGGTGGTTATTTCATTGCCTCCGTCTTCTCGGGGTGATTGGCAAGGAAATCCTTGATTTTCTCTTGGCGATTTACGCCTCCAAAGAAGCGTTCCACCTTCATCTTGCGTTGAAGCTGCATCAAGCCATAGAACATTGCCTCAGGACGTGGAGGGCAACCCGGAATATATACATCTACGGGAAGTATCTTATCAATTCCCTCTACCACACAATACGAACCCTTAAACGGCCCGCCCGACACGGTGCAACCGCCACAGGCTATCACATATTTTGGCTCTGCCATCTGCTCATAGAGTCGCATAAGCACCGGTGCCATGCGGTGTACGATTGTTCCCTGCACCATAATATAGTCGGCTTGGCGTGGCGAGTTACGTGCCACCTCAAATCCAAATCGTGCCATATCGTGGCGGGCAGCTCCCAGGTGCATAAACTCGATTGCACAGCAGCTCGTTCCGAAGCAAAGAGGCCAAAGCGAGTTGGCACGGCCCCAGTTGATTAGCTTGTCGATTGAACCTACCACTACGTTGGCTCCCGATGCATTAAGCTCTTCTACAAGCTTGTCGATGTATTCGTTATCCTTGAAGTCTTCCTTCTTCATTCCTTTTATGCTCACTTCCATTGCAATGCTCCTTTCCGCCAAGCGTATGCCAAGCCTAAAATTAATACACACAGGAATACTCCTACACTGATAAGTCCGTTAGGACCCAGACTGCGGCAGATTGCCGCCCATGGGAACAAAAATACGGTTTCCACGTCGAACATGAGAAACAGAATTGCAAAGAGGTAGTAACCCACTTTGAATTGCATCATACTTTCTCCACGAGTTTCCACACCACACTCATAGGCTACTCCCTTCTGTGGAGAGAACGAGCGCGGTGATATAAGCCCTGCAATGACGAGTGCGGCGGCAACCAGTCCAAGACCGGTGATTACTGCCACAACCATCAGCGTGGTGCTCTGAATACCGAATACTGATAATTCCATAAATTTTCTTTATATACTATTTTATTTATTTTTATTTTTCTTCGCTACGCGCCTCCTCCATGTTATCTGGATATAATTAATACAATAAAAAATGAGCTTGCAACGGATGCACCGGGCTACTACAGCCTTCAGTGACTTTCGTTCAGCTCATTTTCCTTTTTACAGAAGCCTTCAATGATTGATCCATATCAATTGGATATGCGCAAGCATGACACTGATTTTTCTGGAAAATATCAGTGTCACGGCAAATATCCGATGTATTGTTAGCTTTCAGTTTCATTTGCGTTAATATATATCAATATCGCAGAAAAGGCATAATCTTCTCATTCACTTGATATTACCTTTAAAACGGTCACACAAGTCAATGAAAAGCCCTAATTTTTCAGTGCAAATATACAAAAAACTTTTCGTATCTCAGCCACATATTCCAAATTTATTATTGGTATTTTTTTGGCATTTTATATTCATTTTCATACTTATCGTTTCATAATCTATTGCTGTTAATCACTATTTTTAGCGATTGTGGCAACCATTTATTATTCCTAACTTTGCATTATGAAATTATCACTTTACATATCCATTGCATCACTTTGCACCTCTGCTCTTGCATTTGCATCGTCGTCAACAGATAGCGACTCTCTGCAAAACGTAACTCTCAACGAGTTGTCGGTAACAGCAATCAAGCAGGGCAATAATCTTGAATATCAAGCCGTTTCATCGTCTTCGATTAATCGTGGCAGCATCGAAGGTCTCAGGATTACCGACGCTAAGACGGCAAGCAATCTTGTGCCTAATTTCTTCATGCCCGATTATGGCTCGCGAATGACATCTTCTATCTATGTCCGCGGTCTGGGCGCACGCATCGACCAGCCGGTGGTGGGAATGAACATCGACAATGTGCCAATTATGAACAAGGATAACTACGACTTCGACCTCCCCGACATCGACCGAGTGGAGATGCTTCGCGGCTCACAGGCGACCCTGTTCGGACGAAACACTATGGGCGGTCTTATCAATATCTACACCCTTTCTCCCCTATCCTATCAAGGCACACGCGCTATTGCAAGCTACTCTTCGGGTAACACATGGCGCATTGGTGCTTCCCAATACTCTAAAATCACTGATAAACTGGGCATATCAGCCTCGGCATACTATCGCTCTACCGATGGATTCTTCACTAACCAATACAACGGCAAAAAATGCGACTGGGAGCATCAAGGCGGAGGCAGAATCAAGACTCAATTGCGCCCATCTAATCACGTGAGTATCGATAATGTGCTATCACTATCAGTAGTGAGACAAGGTGGCTATCCTTATGAACTCGTGAAGCAAGCCAATACCCTCGTGGGCACTTTCACTCCGGGCATTATAAGCTATAACGACACTTGTTTCTACCGCCGCACAAGCATTACCGACGGTCTTACTATCGGTGTCAATCTCGACAATGTGAGCCTTTCGAGCATCACAAGCTATCAATATATCAACGACAACATGACGCTCGACCAGGATTTCCTCCCCGCCTCCTATTTCACCCTCACACAAGCCAAGAAAGAGCATGCCTTTACTCAGGATTTCATAGCCAAGGGTAACGTAGGCAAAAAATACAGTTGGCTCGCAGGAGCTTTCGGTTTCTTTAAAACCTGCGACATGGACGCTCCCGTCACATTCCTTAACGATGGAATAGCCCAACTCATCGAGCGCAACTACAACAGTAACATCACCGACAACCGCATTGAGTGGGACTCACGCGAGTTTGTCCTCGGCAGCAATTTCACCATTCAGAACTATGGCATTGCCGCCTATCATCAGAGCACCCTCCGATTCGGAGACTTCACACTCCTTGCCGGTTTGCGCCTCGACTATGAGCATGCCTCTCTCGATTATCGCAGCAGCTGTAACACCGGATATAGCGTAATTAAAAATGCCACTAATCAGCTCATAATACACAAGCCTGTGGAAATAAACGACCCGGGCAGCATGAGTGAATCGTTCCTTGAGCTTCTACCGAAATTCTCTGTCACTTACGATGTTCCTTGCGACTCCAAGGCTCGCATTTATCTTTCAGCCGCTAAAGGATACAAAGCCGGAGGATTCAACACACAGATGTTCTCCGACGTACTTCAACAGCGCGTGATGGGAACTATGGGATTTGGCTCTGCCTACAAAATCGACGAAATTATCACCTATAAGCCCGAACATAGTTGGACTTTCGAGGCCGGCTCTCACTCTGAATGGTTCAACAGCTTGCTACACACTGATTTATCATTATTTTTCATCAACTGCACCGACCAGCAGATTACCGTGTTTCCCGAGGGCAACACAACGGGGCGCGTGATGAAAAATGCGGGAAAAACCCGAAGCTATGGTGTGGAATTTGCGTTGCAAGCCTTCCCTACCCAGCGCCTTTCACTTGCTGCAAGCTACGGATATACAAACGCCCGTTTCAAAGAGTTTAACAACGGTAAACAAGATTTTGCTAATAATTTTATTCCTTATGCGCCACAAAACACTATCTTTGCAGCCGCAAACTATCGCTTCCCTATTGGTGGCGACTGGTTGCGACACATTATCGTGGGAGCTAACGTGTACGGAGCAGGCAAAATCTACTGGAATGAAGAGAACGATATCAGCCAGAATCTCTATGCGCTCCTCGGTGCAAAGGTCTCGTTTGTGTGCAAGAATTTCACTCTCGACCTGTGGGGTGAAAATCTCACCGACACCGATTATCGCACCTTCTACTTCATGTCGATAAGCAATTCATTCCTTCAGCGCGGTCGTTCCCGCCAGCTTGGTGTAACTTTAAAGATGAATATTCAATAACATTTAAATATTTCAAAATCTTAATTATGAAGAAAATTTTTGCATTTCTTTCACTTTCACTGTTAATGATTTCTACCACGTCATGTCTTAATAATGACGGCAATCAGGAGAACAAGCAATCTTTCGTAGCCTCTTGCTACAACAGAATCAACACCAATGGCGAGTATCAAATCACCGCAGCCAACTACAGCGTGGAATTTGACTTTGTGGCCGGTACCGTTGCCGTTACTACAAATGACCCCGAGATTTGTGCCTCAACATACAAGCTGTCGAATATCCCACTTAAGATGTCGGGTGAAAAGGGTTACTACTTCTCTTCGGTTGCACCTGTGGTTACAAACTCTGCCGGCGCTGAGATTCCAGCCCTCAAAATCACCGATTTCTATGGGCAGTTTACCGGCGTAACACTAAAGTTCTCTTACACAGTCAATGGTGCAACCTACGTTTATGCTTCATACACCGAAGACACTTACGACAAGAAATCCACAACCACAGTTACTCCGCTTAAAGGTGGCGAGCCATTCATTTGGAACGATGCTTCTTATAAGATAACTCTCAGTTCGGGCAAAGTCGATGCAAAGGCAATAACTGCAACTATGGTCGTGAATAATGTAAAGTTCTCCGACAAGATGCCTATCACTCTCAGCGATATGACCGTAGAAGGACTTAATGTCTCTGCCGACAATAGAGGCATGATATATACTGCCGAGTCTGTTGTCCCCAAGCTTCAAGGCGTTGAACAACCCGACTACACACTCTCCGACATTGAGATTGTAGTCCGCCCGAGCTTCAACATCGAAGACTACTTCCTCCGTGAGCGAGCCAACATCTCATTCAAGTGTATGGGCTTTGAGGTAAACGCTGAGGCTTATATCTACAATGTGCAATAACACGATAATTCACACATAACATAACGCGACACAAGAGCACTTCACGTCTCTCGTGTCGCTTTTGTTTTCTTGTCGTTTATTGCTATTATCAGAATAGCAGCAAGCCTCCTGCCATAATAGCCATTCCGGCAACAACACCTATTATCGACATGTGATGATGTCCGTATTGCTCAGCTCCGGGCAGAAGCTCATCGAAGGAGATATACACCATAATCCCCGCCACAAAAGCCAGCAACAAAGCCCCTATCACAGGATTCCAGAAAGGCAACAGTATCAAGGCTCCTACAGCCGCTCCTATAGGCTCTGCAAGTCCGGTCAAGAATGAATAGCGCAATGCCTTCACCTTGCTGCCGGTAGCATAATAAATCGGTACCGATACCGCCATACCTTCAGGAATATTGTGTATCGCAATTGCAATCACAATAGGCAATGCCACCTCTATTCCGTCGAGTGCAGAGACGAATGTTGCGATACCTTCAGGAAAATTATGAATGCCAATTGCAAGTGCCACCATCACCCCGGCTCTTTTCACATGGTGATTATGCGAAGTGTGGTCATTCAGCTCGTCGTAGCTGTGCATCTCGTGTGGATTTTCATCTTCGGGTATCAGGAAATCAATCAGTGCTATCACTCCTATTCCCACGAAGAATGCGATAAGTGCATATATTTGTGCTGTCTTTCCTGCATACAGTCCACAAAGAGTCTCAATGCTATCTGGTAGCAAGTCCATAAACGACACATACACCATTACTCCTGCCGACAATCCGAGGGCACACGATAGAAATCTGGTGTTGCTCGCCTTAGCAAAAAATGCAAGCAAGCTACCCACGCCGGTGGATAAACCTGCCACTAAGGTAAGTCCTAACGCTGCCATTATTGTTCCTATTTCCATAGTAAAAAAGCTATTTTTTAAAAATTTCACATACTAAAATGTCTGAAATTCTCGCAAATTTCAAATTTTTGGACTAAATTAGCGGAAAATTTCAAATTAGGCAACTAAATCGTCAATTTTTAGCATCTACGCCGCGGCGAATAATGATAACCGATAAGACATATAACGAGGAAATAATTACCGAGCAGCTTCACGACCCAGCACGTTGCCGTGAAGCATTCTCTCGCGTTATTGCCCACTATACTGAATCTCTCTACTGGCAGATTCGACGTATGGTTATCGACCACGACGACACTAACGACCTACTCCAGAACACTTTCATCAAAGCATGGACCAACATAGACAACTTTCGTGGTGAGGCTAAACTCTCCACTTGGCTCCATAAAATTGCAATCAATGAGGCTATCACTTTTATCAACAAGGAAAAAGCCAAGAACAATGTATCCATTGATGATGAATCGTTCCTCATCGACAATCTTCAAGCCGATGAGTGGTTTGATGGCGATGAAGTGAAACTGCAATTACAGAAAGCTATAAACCAACTACCCGAGAAGCAGCGACTTGTGTTCAATATGCGCTACTTCGATGAAATGAAATATGAGGATATGAGCGAAATTCTGGGCACCACCGCTGGGGCTCTAAAAGCCTCATATCACCATGCTATCAAAAAAATTGAGCAATTTTTTTCATCTAATGATTAAACCTTTTCAATCCTATTTAGTCAAACAAGCGAAATGAAAGAGAAAAACGACATATTATCAACAATTGGCAAAGACTCAGGATTCAAGGTCCCGGAGAACTACTTCAGTGATTTTGCCGAGAAAATGGCGAAATCTCTTCCCGATCAGGAAATTCAGCCTATTCCGCAGCCCACTCGCTGGCAGCGTGTGCGTCCTTTCGTATATATGGCTGCTATGTTTGCCGGAATTTGGTGCATGATGCAGATTTTCAATGGTATCAGCTCTAAGGACAAGGGCATATACAACCCTGAGATTGTTGCCGGATTCCAGAACGAAGCCAACGTAGATGATTTTATGCTTCATGGCGATGTTTCTGAGTATGATATTCTCACCTACGAGGACAGCGTTGCTGCCGAAGACTTTGCTACGCTCGACTCCACAGCCAAGTAACACTTTACCCTTTTGAAACTATATGAAATCACAATATATCATATTTGCTACTTTATTGTGCCTGGCTATTAATGCCAACGCACAAGCACCAAAGCAATCTCGAGCCGACCGCAATAAATGGCTTAAAGAAGTGCGCGAATACAAGCACGAGAAACTTGTGGAAGAAACTGATATGTCGGCAGCACAGAAAGCCGAGTTCTTGCCTCTCTACTCAGCTATGGAGCAGGAAATTTATCAAGTTAATGTCGAAGCTCGCAATCTTGAAAACAAAATATCAAATTCCACCGACGAGATTTCTGAGCTTGAATATGAGAAAGCTGCCGAGGCTCTTGCCGAAGTTAAATCTCGTGAAGGTGAAATTGAGCTTAATTATTACAAAAAATTCGAGAAAATTCTCTCAAAGAAGCAGTTGTTCTTGCTGAAACGTGCAGAAAACCGCTTCACCCGTGATATGCTCAATCACAATCGCATCGGAAAATCTTCAAAAACTAAATAAATCGCATAATATAAGCTTCAACCACCTATAAACTAACTTTTTTCTCTACAACCATCTTGCATATTATATGTGAGATTTATCTAAAACCATAATCCGGAACTAATAGCAGAAATTATCGACATGATTTCCACTTTAGTTCCGGAATTTTTTAATATATTTGTCGCACAATATAATTCCATTGATTATGAAACGTTTAATTGCTCTCATATCCACATTAGTGGTACTTATAAACTTCGCTATGGCACAGAATAAAAAGCTTACTGACATTCCCGATTTCGACTATCCCGAAACCGTTGCTAAAAATGCCGACCAGAAACTCACAATCGCACTCAACGATGGAAACGGAGCCGATGTGGTGCGCTATCTGGTTCAGTCATCGCTTGCAAAAAGCATGATTTCTACCGACAATGCACAAGAAATCATCGAGCGCGTCGATAGTGTTGCTGCTTGTGAAAAATCCCCTCAATATCAAGCTATTCTCTACTACTTTGAGGCTAAAATGCTTCATAATCTTTATTCTCGCAATAGATTCAAGATTGGTCAGCGCCTTTCTACGAACGACGCAAATAACATTGATGAATGGAGCGAATCGCAATTCATCGACCGCATCACTACTCTCGCCGAAAAGGCTACTGCCCCCACTAAAGCCCTTGCCGGAATGAACATCGACGCTCTGGGCGACCTCATTGTCAAGGACTCCTACTCTCACATTGTGTATCCAACTTTGCTCGATGTGATTGCATGGAATTGCATTGAGATGATTGAGGAATTTACCGACGATAGCGCACAGGCCCAAGGGCTGCACTCCAAGCTGCTTGCCGACCTTGCATCGGTCCATCACAAGGACTATGCACCGCTTATCAATGTAAAAACATATCACAAATCACTCGATGAATCTCTTGCCGTATATCGCGAATACATCGACCTGACCGACATGGCATTTCTTGCAATCGGTGGAGTCAAGTCGCTTAGCACCAAGGAACAATATGAGTTCTACACCGATTTCATTCAGCGCTACCCCACTTCAATCTTTGCCGACAACGTCAAGCAATTGAAGGTTGGCATCGAAACCCGCGAAGTACGGGTGAAATTTGATGAAAGATTTTCATCGGCATCTCCTATCGTTATCGACTGCGAAGTGAGCAATTCAAGCGATTTCACAGTCTATGTGATGCAGATTCCCGACAATATTGACAACCTTTATTCCTTCCGTGGCAAGTGGTCGGAACTCCCCATTCGCCGCTATAAGACGGTGCACTGCAATGGCAAAGTGCCTTTCACCGACAGTGTAAAAGTGGAACTACCGTCACTTCCTTACGGTCGTTACATGATTTATTGCGACCCCGACAGCAAATCGGGTCCCACCGTCTATGACAAGCTAAAAAATGTCCCTCGCCATAATCTTGGCACGTTCTTCGTGAGCGATATCATGCTTTTCTCTGCCTCAACCCGAGAGAATGAAACTCGTGTGTTTGCTGTAGATGCTCTTAGCGGTGCCCCGATAAAGGGCGCAACAATCACCGTAACCGACACCAAGCAGTCATTCACCACCGATGCCGATGGTTCTGTACTCCTCGTTAAGAGCAACTTAAAAGATTTTAAATATCGTTCATGCGATGTGATTATATCACGTGGACTCGACCATCTCACAAAGATGAGCGTTTACTTCGACTCCAACTATCTCAGTGATAGCAAGACGATTCACATATTCACCGACTTAGCTGTATATCACCCGGGCGACAAGCTTCAGTTTGCTGCCGTTTATCACGCTAATTCTAAGGATAATGTCCGCAACATTCTTGCAGGTGAAAAGCTAAGGGTTAATTTCTTCGACAGCAATTACGAGCCGATTGACTCAATCGAGTTAGTAACCGACGAATTTGGTAGAATCGAAGGCTGTTTCACCATTCCTCGCGATCGAATGAACGGCACTTTCCACATAGATATTGATACCCCCGATGATGACGACATCAGCTCTAAAGACGTGGAAGTGAGCGACTACAAAGTCCCGACTTTCTATGTTGAGACATCGGCTCCCGATTTCTTCGCGAAAGGTGAAGATGCTGTTATATCGGGAAAGGCTATGACCTACACCGGCATTCCGGTTGCCAATGCGCGTATTGAGGCAAAACTATCGCTACAGGAATGGTCGTGGTGGCGTTTTGATGCCGATAAGGATTTCCGCCAGTCATTCAAGGCTGAGACCGATGCCAATGGTGCTTTTTCAATCACCATTCCGGCTGATAAACTTAATACTACCGATGATGACTATCGCTTCACTCAGTTTGTGGTTGATATTGATATCACTTCATCGGCGGGTGAAACACAGTCAATTTCTGCCACTTTCCGCACAGCTCAGTTCTGCTCTATTTCACTGAAGGGTTCGCCTGATATGTGCTTTAATGCCGATAGACCAATAACCTTGCCTATCGAAGTGAAGTGTACCGATAATTCGGCAAGCATTTCTTGCCAATTTTCAATCACCGATGCTGCCGGGAAGGTCGTGGCAAGCGGCTCTTTTGATTCTTCTGAACCATCTGTATCGGGAATCGAAAGTGTAGCTTCGGGCATCTATTCTCTCACCATAACCGGTCCGCACGATGCTCGCTTGGATACCTATATCACCATTTTCCGTAGCAGCGACGCTTTGCCCCCCGTAGAGTCTCCTCTATGGATTCCGGCATGCGAGAATACTGCCGATGACAACAACCACGTTTCTCTGCTCCTCGGCAACAGCAACAGCAATACCCACATATATTGTATCGCTGCCACGGCTAAGAAAGTGCTCCATGATGGGTGGCTCAAGATGAAACCGGGCTTACACCGCTTGGATTACGACATTCCTAAAGATGAGAATGACTTTATCGACATCACTTTTATCACCGTTCACAATGGCAAAGCCTATCGCCGGCATTTCAACTACAAGTCGAAGTATCGCCCGCACGACCTAGCCATCAAGCCTATCTCATTCCGCGACAATCTTATTCCGGGAGCACAGGAGCGTTGGTCGCTGCAACTTGTTGATGCACGCGGTAATATCGTAAAAGGTGCCATGATTTGTGAAATGATGGATAACGCAATTAACCAAATCAAGGATAACAAGTGGGATATGACTCTTTCGCCTCGTTACGCCGATGTGGCGTGGAGCCGCATTATCAACAGTGGGTCTAATTCAGCTTATTTCTCCAAGAGTGTTGCTTTAGGCAATCTAAAGCAAGTGTCAATCACATTGCCGGAACTGCAAACCTATGGAGTGAACATCTTCTATCCTACCTACAACCGCTACGGCGGCAGGCATCTACGACTCATGTCGAAGTCGGCAAATGCAGTAGAAGAAGAGTCGGATGATGGCTTGATATTATATGAAAGCGTAGCTGCTGCGCCAGGTGCTGTAATGGAAGATGCCGTGACTGCTGCACCTGAAGCTGCCGGTGCCGGCATTGCAGAGAACCTTGACAAAGTGCAGATTCGTACAGCCGATATTCACACTGCCCTCTGGCGTCCGGCTATTCGCACCGATGCCGATGGAAATATCTTCATCGACTTCACCGCTCCC
The DNA here is from genome assembly GCA_945645715.1 of uncultured Prevotellaceae bacterium. Lineage (GTDB taxonomy): Bacteria > Bacteroidota > Bacteroidia > Bacteroidales > Muribaculaceae > CALZFJ01. The sequence continues at coordinate 14,649 of CALZFJ010000008.1, forward strand.
GATTTCTGCACCACATGGCTGTTGCAGGCTGTTGCCTACACTGCCAATCTCCACACTGCACGCATTGTTAGAGAGGTAATGACCACAAAACCGCTTATGGTCCGCGCCAATATGCCTCGCTTCGTGCGTCAGGGCGACAAGGTGCAGATTGCATCATCGGTGATTAATGCGTCCGACTCTGCTCAGCAATGCACTGCTCGCGTGGAGTTATTCAACATTGCCGACAATACCGTGCTTGCATCTCGCCAAATCAATCTCGCGCTTGCCGCTCGCGAAACCAAGCCTGTTACTATCGACTGGACCGTACCCGAGACGCTTGCTTGTGTAGGATACCGTGTGAAAGCAGCAACTTCGCAGTTTGGCGATGGTGAGCAGCATGCATTGGTAATCCTTCCGTCAATTTCACCTGTGGTGGAGACTCTGCCATTCTTCATTGATGCCGGTGCGAAGCATTTCGACCTACAGTTGCCTAAATTCTCAAAGGGTAGCCGTGTAACTCTCGAATACAGCGATAATCCGGTATGGTATTGCGTGACAGCTCTCCCGTCAATCATTAGCGACAACGACATTGCCTCCACTTCTATCGCCCACTCGCTTTATGCTCACCTCGTTGCACGTGGCATTGCCATCTCGTCTCCTGATATACGCGAGGCTGTGAACTATTGGAACTCACACGAGGCCGACTCCACTCTTGTCTCTAATCTTGCAAAGAATGGCGAGCTGAAGATAAGCACTCTTCTCGCTTCTCCCTGGCTGCGCGAAGCCGATCGCCAGACGCTCCGCATGCACTCTATTGGCGAGCTATTCGATGATACCAAGAGTACGGCTACTACCGACAAGCTCATCGAGAAGCTTGCAGCAATGCAAATGAGTGATGGAGGCTTCACTTGGATCACTTACCGCAACTGCACTTCGTCATTCTATGCCACCCACACCATTCTGCAACTGCTTGGTGAGGTGCGTCGCCTTGGCTATCTTGCAGCAGACAGCCGCCTCGATGCAATGCTTCGTCGTGCCGTTGCCTTCTATGATGCCGAACAGCTCCGGATCGTCAATGGGCGAATCGGAAAGATAGATTACAGCACTCTGAGCGATTATGTATACACTCGCTCACTATATCCCGATGTGCAGATGCTTGCCAATATGAAGCCTATACACAGCAAGGCTCTCGCTGCTATGCGAACCGGGTGGAAAGGGCTGTCGCTCCCTGATAAGGCTTATTTCGCTATGGCTCTACACCGCAATGGAGACAACGCAACTCCGGCTAAGATTCTACGCTCTCTACGTGAGTTCGCAATCACTAAGCCCGAAACAGGTATGTATTGGGACAACCTTCAAATTGGTTGGGATTGCTTCTACAGCAAGACTGCCCTCACCACCACAATGCTTCTGGCTTTCTCAGAGATAGAGCCTCAATCCTCCGACGTTGACCTGATCCGCAAGTGGGTACTTCTCGACAAGCAAGCCAACGACTGGGGCAGTTCAAGCATGGCAAGTGCTGCTATCAATGCCATTCTTTCGAGTGGCAGCAAGTGGCTTGGCAAGCAGCAACCCGCCCACATCTCCATTGCCGGCAATGAGGTTACGACAGGCGATGCCGACCGTTTCATAGGA
>CALZFJ010000009.1 GCA_945645715.1 uncultured Prevotellaceae bacterium
GATGTAAGTATGTAAAGGCTCAATGGCACGGCAGCAACTCTTTGCCGCCGCTTTTCATGCCTTGAACGCCACAAATTTATGAAGTTTTTATTGATTTTTCAAGAAATTCCGCAATTATTTGGAAATATTAAATAAAAAATTGGCGTGAGAGTCTGTACTTGTTACTCGTCTCACAACCGGAGGCCTTCGCATTGCCCTGTACAAGTAAGACGAGCAACGCAGAAGCCCACGCCGATATGTACATTGATACCCACACTATCGCGCCTATGTTCTCACACAGGAGCGCAACAGCAGTGGTATCAAACTGTATATACATACCCATAGGCATCTACAGTTGCTTCAATCCCGACTTGTACATGGAGTTTGCGAAGTTCCCGGTTGTCAAGATGAAACGCATGTAAACGCTTTCCAATATGTCATTGTTCCCACTCCATCCGGCACATGGCGTGCCAACGGCGTGAGTTCAGAAGCAAAGTTACAATTAACAATTGAGAAAACCAAATATTTTTCAGTCAATTTGAGAATGTGAGCGGGAGTAGAGGTAGAGCTGGGTGCTGTTGATGATGTTTTGCCACACGATGTAGGCAGCGGGGCCTATGGAGACGAGTGGGTGAAGATAGGTGAGTGCCATCCAGATGCCGAGGATGGTGTTTTTCTGGCCGAGACCTTGTGCTCCTGATATGCGGTCGCCCAGCCGTGCACCCACTTTGCGGCCTATGATGAACTGCAGGCAGCACACCACAAGTGAGGCTGCTGCCATGCCGAGCATCACCGGCAGCTCACTGAGTGGCTGCTTTATCATGAAGCTCACGGCGCGACCCATGACGACGAAAAGGGCTACAGCCCATAGCCAGAATGAGATTGACTGATGTTCGGCAATGGCGCGATGTGCACGCGGTGCAGAGTAACGTAGGAGCAGTGCCACCACAAGTGGCAGAATGAGCAGTGGTATGACTTGTGCGCAGATTGTGGTGAATGAGTCGGTGAATGGAATGTCGCGCCCTGAATCGTTCACGATGGAGAGGAATGCAGGGGCAGTGACGGCGACTGTGAGGTTGCTGAGCAGGGAATAGGTGGCGAGCTTGGTGACGCTGCCGCCCAACATTCCGGTGACCACGGGTGCTGCTGTGGCGGTGGGCATGAAGATGCAGATGAATGCGGCTGTTGCTACCGGTTCGCTGACCGGGAACAGAACGCAATAGGCGATCCAGCTACCCAACATCTGCACGAGCAGCAGATTCCACTGAAAGCGTGTGATGCGAAATTCGCTCGGCTTGACGCGGGTGTAGGTGATGGTGAGCATAAGGAAGATTAGATATGGCGTGAGAAACTCGAGGTAGCCTATCCAATCGTGAAAAACAATGCCGCCCATCATAGAGATGGGCAGCATCCAAGTCTTTAAGAATTTACGCAGGTGAAGCTCTTTCATTTCAAGCGGTTTATAACGTCGTCGATGGTGAGTTTCTCTTGTGTGCCATCAACCATATTCTTTAACATTATCTTACCCTCGGCAAGCTCTGTCTCACCGACGATAGCAACAAAGGGAATGTGCTTGCTGTCGGCATAGCCCATCTGCTTCTTCATCTTGGCATTATCGGGATATATTTCGGCTGAAATTCCGGCACGGCGCAGAGCCATAATGTGCTTCATTGATGCTTCGGCTTCGGCTGCGCCAAAGTTGGTGAACATCACTTTTGTGGAGGCGCATGTGCCGGCGGGATATAGGTCAAGAGCATTGAGCACATCGAAGATTCGGTCGGCACCGAAGCTCATTCCAACGCCCGATACGCCGTCCATGCCGAAGACGCCGGTGAGGTTATCATAACGGCCGCCACCTGTGATGCTGCCAATTGCCACATCGCAGGCTTTCACTTCGAGGATAGAGCCGGTGTAGTAGTTCAAGCCGCGTGCAAGCGACACATCGAGTTCGAGTGTGGAATTGATGCTGATTTTCTCCACGTTTTCGAGCACAAAGCGCAACTCCTCGATACCCAATTTGCCAATCTCAGAACCGGCAAGGAGTTTTTCGAGAGAAGCAAGTTTCTCATCATTAGTGCCTGAAAGGGTGAGAAGGGGCTGCAAGGTATCGACAGCCTTTTGGTCAAGGCCTTTTTCAAGCAGCTCAGCATTGACGTTGTCGATGCCGATTTTGTCGATTTTGTCGATGGCTACGGTTATATCTACAATTTTGTCGGGTGCACCGATAACTTCGGCTATTCCGCTAAGAATCTTGCGGTTGTTAAGCTTGATGACGATGCGAATGCCAAAACGGCGGAAAACTTCGTCGATGAGAGTGATAAGTTCTACCTCATTGAGGAGGGAATCGCTGCCAACGACATCGGCGTCGCACTGATAGAACTCGCGGTAACGTCCCTTCTGAGGGCGATCGGCACGCCACACAGGCTGAATCTGATAGCGCTTGAATGGGAACTGCAGCTCATTGCGGTGCTGCACCACATAGCGTGCGAAAGGCACTGTGAGGTCGTAGCGCAGACCTTTCTCGCAGATGCGAGAGGTGAGATGCAAGCAATCGCGCTGAGCGAGCTGCTCGTCGGTGGCTTTAGCGAGGAAATCGCCGCTGTTAAGCACCTTGAAAAGGAGTTTGTCGCCTTCTTCGCCATATTTGCCCATCAGGGTAGAAAGGTTTTCGAGCGACGGTGTCTCGATTTGCTGGAAACCATAGAGTAGGAACACGTCCTTTATGGTGTTGAAAATATAGTTTCGCTTCGCCATTTCTTCGGGAGAGAAATCGCGGGTGCCCTTTGGTATGCTTGGTTTTTGTGCCATTGTAGTGTGGTATAAAAAATAAAAAATGCGTAATTTACAGGTGCAAAATTACGCATTTTTTTGTTATTGTGAAGATAAAACGTACAAAAAGTTTAGTCGCGACGGCTGCCAAGGAAAATCATCACATAGTATATGAGAGTGGCAAGAGATCCAAGAGCTGCAACTACATAGGTGTAGGCAGCCGAACGCAGTGCGTCCTGTGCGTGACTGTGGGTGGCGCCGTAGGTGATACCGGAGCGGTTGAGCCATTGTAGGGCACGGCGGCTGGCATCTATCTCGACCGGGAGAGTGATGAAGCTGAATAGGGTAGTGGTGGCGAAGAGCACAATGCCGATGAGAAGAATCTGCGGCATAGTCTGCACCATCAGGATTCCGGCAAGGAGTACCCACGACATTATCTGTGATGAGAAATTGACGATTGGCACAAGGTTGGAACGCATCTTCAGCATAGAGTAGGCGGTGGCGTGCTGCACGGCGTGACCGCACTCGTGGGCTGCCACGGCTGCTGCTGCCACGCTGCAAGAATTATATACACCTTCGCTGAGATTAACCGTCTTGTTTGCAGGGTTGTAGTGGTCGGTAAGTTGTCCGGGAGTGCTTGTCACCTGGACGTCGTAAATGCCATTGTCGTGAAGCATCTTCAAGGCTACGTCGCGGCCAGTCATACTTGATGCGAGAGGTTCGCGGGAGTAGCGATTGAACTTGTTCTTCAAGTTTGCTTGAACGATATAGCTAATGACTGCAATTCCGATAAAAATAATCCAAATCATATTCTTCTAAATTTTTTTAGTAAACCAAGACACTGACTAAGCAAAATGCGTGCCAAAATGAGCGTTCTGCAATTTTTTGGTCGCGCATCATGATTGCGGTGTCGCGATTTTCAATAGCAGAGAAATATTCATCTTCAACATTCATATCCCGACGTAGTTTGGCATCGGAAGCGGCTGAGAGCAGACGGTGAATTATATGCTTCATTTTGACAAAAAGTGGATTTATTCGTTGGGGTAGGAGAGGTTGGCTGGGGTGATGGCATTGAGAACCTCTATGAGGAATTTCCGGGCTTCCCACTTTGCCATAGGGAGATTGTTGAGCATATAGTTTCCGCAGTCGTGTGCGTTAGCACCGGGAATTTCACCTTCAAAATCGGCTATGAAGCTGAATGTCTCTTGCATTAACGGCACTATGTCGGCCGACTGTAGGTCGCCTTGGAGAAGGAGATAGTTACCGGTGCAGCAACCCATAGGTCCCCAATAAATTACTCGATCTTTCCACACGGGGTGGTTGCGGAGAAAAGTGGCAGCAAGATGCTCGATGGTGTGCAATGCGGCTTGCCCCACTGCAGGCTCGCGGTTTGGCTCCTTCATGCGAATGTCGAAAGTGGTTACTACGTCGCCATTAGGCAGAGTGTCCTTTCGCGACACATAGATGCCGCGTAGGAGCTTGATGTGATTTATGGTGAAGCTTGCTATTTTTTCCATTTTTAATGTGAATTATCTTGAAAAATTAAAGAAACAGATGCATTACAGGGCGAGGAGCAACTTCTTCACAAGGGAGAATGTGTGCTCGGGAGCGGCAGCCCAGAAGTTGTCGTACTGAATGGCATTGTTGTGCCCGGCACCGGGTGAGTCGCTGATGATACGCATACAGAAATATTCAACGCCTTTTTTGCAGCACACATGTGCGATGGCTGCCGATTCCATATCCACGGCAAGTGCATCGGGAAATTTGCGCTTGATTTCACGCACTTGCTCAATGCTGTCGATAAACATATCGCCGGAGCAGAGCAGCCCGTGCTTCACCGAATCAGACTCAGGCAGAAGGGAAGATAGCGTCTTGCTTGATTTGAAAAACTCGGGCATTCCGGCAGCTTGTCCGGGTATCGTCTCCGGACCGCACCACACATCGTGGTAGGCGATGCGGTCGGCAACAACGACGTCCATCACATTCACGCTCGTGTCGGCACCACCGGCAACGCCAGTGCTCAGCACAAGGTCGGGGGAGAAGTGGGATAGGAGGGCGTAGGTGCCCATTGCGGCATTCACTTTGCCGATGCCACATTCCATCGCTATAATGTCGTGCTTGCCGATGCTTCCTGTGATAAATTCGTAGCCGTCGATATGCGATACTTTCTTATTCTCTAATAGAGGCGTAAGCAAAACCAATTCTTTGCTCATAGCCACAATTATTGCAATGTTCATAGATAAAGCCAGATTAAAATATTTTTGTGTAAAGTTAGCTATTTTCTACGATATAAGATACTACATTGGTGAGAAAACTGACGAAAAACAGGGGAAACAAGTGTCGTCGGTATCACTTTTTTTGCACAAAACATTGCCGTAAGATAAAATTTTGATAAATTTGCAATTGGAAAGTAGGCGATTACTGAATCGCTAATAATGACAAACTTATAGAAAATGCTAAATTATGAAAGCTATTAAACTTCTCTCAAGAATGGTGCTTGCAGTGGCTTTGATGATGGCTGTTGCAATGAGTGCAGATGCACAGAGTTATGAATCGGCACAGAGTTACAAATTGATTAAAACCGTGCAGGGTGACGGGTCGGTAGTGAATGGCAACGGATATAGGCAACGATTTGTTTTTGATGGAAATATGGTGTACTACTATATGGGAGCCAATATACCCGTTCTCAAATATCAATATTCACACCAAAGCAATGGCAATGCGGTGTATTATTTACTGGCTTATGACTATGCCTACAACCGCTCTGTGCTGAATGAATCGAGCTATTTACTTGTATCTCCCGACAGGGAATTGCTGAATATGGTTTCGACCGCAGGATATAAATGCACGCAAGTGTTTCAGCTCGACAAGAATAATGGAATAGAAGAAATGATAAGATGATGAAACGATTGGCTTTATTTTCAACAATAATTTTTCTGCTCATTGGCATCTCGGTGAATTTGTCGGCGGCACAACGAAACGATTATTACCGACTGATAAAGATTCGTCACAGCAATGGCAGAATGGAACAAGTCTCGGGCAACTCAGGGCAATATGTGTGCCGCGATGACAAAAGCTGCTACGACAGCAACATATATAATGGCAATGTGGGTAATGGAATCATGATGCTTGTGAACCGAGAGGGAAGTATCTCGAAATACATTGGTCCAAGCTACTATGGAGAAGATACATCATACACCTTTGATGATTCTGATGGAATACTCAACATACGCGATGCGAAAGGAAATGTGTATGTGTATCGCAGAGAGACGCCACCATCGGGCAGAGAGACGTCGTCGCTACTGAAGATGCCAAGTTGGGGGAACAGCCGCCCGGTTACAGCAGCCGACCTGCCACCAAGCAATTATGATTCGGGCAGCTCGTCTTCTTCATTGTCGAGCAAAAGGTCGTCATCGAGGACAAAAACCAACAATGACCGCATGTGCACCAAGTGCTATGGAAGAGGTTATTGTGCAATGTGTTCGGGTCATGGCAGATACCAGCCTATAGCATCGCGTGCCGAAAAGGTGAAATGCCCATCTTGCAATGGTTCAGGACGTTGCAGCCGATGTGGCGGAAGCGGACGAGTGAAATAAACAGATGCCATATAGGTAAAGGTTTTGAAGAATAATAGATAAAATACTGAAACAAGAATTTTAGAGGTGTTACCGAAGATAATTGTAGATGAACGAATCAGGGCTGTGTGCCCTGAGATGAGCATAGGAATGATAAGGGCATCGGTGCGGAATTGCGACACCGATGCCTTGCTATGGGGCGAGATTGAAGCTGAATGTGCTAAGATTTCCGCCCAATATGAACTGCTCGAGGTGAACAAGCGACCTGCGGTGGCTGCGACACGCCGGCTATATAAGGCACTGGGCAAAGACCCTAACCGCTATCGTGTGGCGAGTGAGGCTCTCTGTCGCCGTGTGATTCGTGGACTTGGGCTTTATCGCATTAATGCTCTTGTGGATATTATCAACTTAGTGTCGCTGAAGAGCGGCTATGCCATTAGCGGGCTTGATGCCGACAAGATTGTGGGCGACACTATGGCGATGGGCGTGGGTGAAGCCGGTGAGCACTATGAGGGAATAGGTCGTGGTGTGCTGAATATTGATGGACTGCCAGTGTATCGTGATGCTGTGGGCGGGATTGCTACTCCTACGAGCGACGAGGAGCGCACCAAAATCACACTCCACACTGTCACCTTGCAGATGAACATCAATGCTTTTGGACCTGAGATGCCGCTTGATGAAACGATTGCGTGGAGTGTGGATTTGCTGCGGCGCTACACTGCTGCTACTGATGTGGAAACGGCAATTGTTGAGCCTTAGAAAAAATATAGATAATAGATATGACATTGCTTAAAGTATTTCCGGATAACCCTAACGGGCGATATATCGAACTTGCGGCTGAGGCTATGCGGCGCGGAGAGATCGTGGTATATCCTACTGACACGCTTTATGCTTTCGGGTGTGATGCCTTGAATAATAATGCCATAGAACGTATTTGCAAACTGAAAGGAATAAAGTCGGACCGTACCAACCTCTCAATTATCTGCGAGGACTTGAGCCAGGTGGCGCAATATGCCCGACTTGACAATGCCAATTTCCGACTACTGAAGGACAATCTCCCTGGACCATTCACGTTCATTTTGCCCGCTTTGTCTAAATTGCCTAAAGCATTTAAGGGACGCAAGGCTGTGGGAGTGCGTATTCCCGACAATCGCATTGCTATGGCTCTTGTGGAGGCACTCGGGAATCCTATTATGACATCTTCAGTGCCCATTGATGATGATATGGATTATACCATAGAACCGGAACTGATAGCTGAGCGCTATGATGCTGATGTCGAGATGGTGATTGATGGTGGCGAGGGCGGCATTGAGCCATCGACAGTGGTTGATTGCACTGCCGACGAACCCGAAATAATCCGCCAAGGGAGAGGGGAACTTTGCTGAAAGGACAAAGAGAATAGAGGACACCCTAACGCTCGGAGAGGCGGGTGATACGTACGCGCTTGTTTTTGATTTTCAGGCGGGCGATGCGGGATAATATATCATCGACTTTTGCGCGTGGGACGGCTACAATGGCATAGTGGTCGTGGAGCGAGATGGTGCCGATTTCTTGTGCTGTGATGCCACCATTGTTGGCGATGAAGCCTACGATGTCGCCACGGGAAATTTTCTCCTTTTTGCCGGCGTTGAAATAGATTGATGCTACTTGTGATTTCAGTTCGGCAGGAGCATTGGCTTTGTTGAGCGACAACTCATCATTGAATGTGATGTAATCAGGGACTTCCTCGGTAGGGCCAAGGATCACATACACATTGCCATTGGCTGCAACACGGGCGGTGCGGCCATTGCGGTGAGTGTAGATTTCGCGAGAAGAGGGTAGGTGGTAGTGAATAATGCTTGCCACATCGGCAATATCAAGTCCACGTGAGCCTAAGTCGGTGGTTACGAGAATTAAGTTTGAGCCATTGTCGAAGAGCGTAAGAGCCATTTCGCGCTCTTGCTGGTCGAGACCTCCGTGATAGAGACCGGCTGATACTCCTCGTTGTACTAAAAATTCTTGAATTCGCTCAGCCGATTCACGATGATTGGCGAAAATGATGGTGCGCCCGGGTGTGATTGATTTTAGTAGCGACAGAGCGGCTTCGAGTTTGTCTTTAGCGTCGGAGCGGACACTCCACACAGTTAGGCGGCTGTCGAGCTCTTTTTTGTCGGCAAGGAAATTGACAATTCGCACTTGGTGAAGGCGAAGGAAATCGGGGAACTCATCAATCATAGTGGCAGATGTGAGTGTGCGGCGCGAGATATTGGGCATACGGCGTAGAATTCGCTTCATTTCGTCGTGGAAGCCAAGCTCGAGCGACTTGTCGAACTCATCGAGCACGAGCAGACGGGTGGTGAACACGTTGATATGTTCGCGGTTGATGTGGTCGAGCAGACGACCCGGGGTGCTAACGATGATTGAGGGCACCACGGAGAGCGACTGACGCTCATCGGCGACACTGTGACCGCCATAGCAACACGTGACCTTGTGTCCTGTGGCAATGGCACGCACTATGCCGAAAATCTGGATTACCAATTCGCGCGACGGTGCAATAATCACTGCTTGAAGCTTGCCATTAGGTGCCTTCAACTCTTTGAGCATAGGAGCGATAAACGCGAGAGTCTTGCCGGAGCCCGTAGGTGACAGCAACACCAAGTCGCCAGGCTCATTGATGCTGTCAAGCATTTCGCGCTGCATATCGTTGAGGCACTCAATGCCCAATTTCTCTCTAATATTTGATATGATTTCCTTCTCTTTCACTAAAATACTGTTTTTGTGAGTGCAAAATTACTGAAATATTGTGATATAACAAAATGGGAGGAGGAAAGCAGCCAGTGCAATCCTCCTCCCTATATAGTCAGATAATATTCTGCCTAAAAAAAGAAAGGCTGAGGAGTGGAGTAGAGTAGCATACCTTCGGCAACAGTGCGCGAAACGTCTTCGCCTTTGCTCATAGCCACGATAGCAAGTCCGAAGCCTGTGGCAGCAGCCGGACCGTTGGCTGTAATTATGTTATCGTCAATTGCAACAGGTTTTTCGCTCAGTTTAGCCTTATTGAGAGCCTGTTCAAAGCCGGGATAGCAAGTGGCACGCTTACCATCAAGTATTCCGAGCGGGGCAAGCACTACTGCGGGCGAAGCGCAGATAGCTGCAATCTTCCCACCCTTGATATTCTGAGCTTTCAGGAGCTCGCGGAGTTCGCTCTTGGCAGCGAGATTCAATGCACCGGGCATGCCTCCCGGGAGAATCAGCCACTCGGCAGCCGAACAATCAACTTCGGCAAATGTGACATCGGCAATTACTGGAATGCCATGCGCTCCAGTGACGGTTTTAGAGTCGGTGATGGAAACTGTAAGCACTTCCATTTCGGCACGACGCATAATATCGACTACAGATAGAGCCTCAATTTCCTCAAAACCGTCGGCGAGTAATAAGTAAGATGTGTTCATAGATAATAACGTTTTGTTTGGGTTAATAATAGTATTTAATTTTGTTCATTGTTGCATACTGCATCAAACAACATTACAAATTTAGTTCAAGAAGTTTGCAATGGCAAGAAAAAATTGATTTTTTAGACATATTTTTATGACAAAAGAAGTAAATTCTCATAAAATAGGCTGCACTCGGCAAAAAAAACTCAAGCAAGCTTGGCTGTTTTGCACTCGATTTGCACATTTTTTTCATAAAATAGGCTACACTCGGCAAAAAACTCAAGCAAGCTTGGCTGTTTTGCACTCGATTTGCACTATTTTTGCAAAAAACTAATGATTTGCGACATGAATAGACGTTATTTGGCAATAGTGGTGATGATAGTGGCTCTGGTGGGAGCTATGGTGATGATGCGCGGACGGAAGGAGTTCCGTGGTTGTGCCGGTGTGGTGTGGACAACTGAGTATCATATCACCTATGAGAGTGACAGGTTGCTCGATGACTCGGTGCAGGCTGTGCTTACCCGAATTGACCGTAGTGCATCGAAATATAATCCGGAATCGGTGATTTCGCGAATCAATGCGAATAGCGATAGTATTGCCGATGACATTGTGCAGCGGCTCTATACGAAGTCGCGTGAGGTGTGGAAGGCTTCGGAAGGGGCTTTTGACCCTACGGTGTCGCCTCTTGCCAATGTGTGGGGTTATGGACTTAAGACGGGAGTGAATCCCGACAGTGTCGCTATCGACAGTATCTGCGAGTTTGTGGGACTTCAGAAAACCAATCTTGTGGGAGCTTTGGTGCGAAAGTATGACGGTCGCACTACATTTGATTTCAACTCCATTGCCAAGGGGCTTGCCTGTGATGAAGTGGGGCGCATGCTTGAGCGCAATGGTGTGGAGAATTATCTGGTGGAAATCGGTGGCGAGATTGCATGTGCCGGACATAATGCAAACGGGCAGCAGTGGCGGGTGTCGATCGACGCTCCTGTGGAGAGCACCGACTCTGTGATACATGAATCGGCTCTTGTTATTGCCCTCGATCGCGGAGGTGTTGCCACATCGGGCAACTACCGCAACTACAAGATAGTAGATGGCAAGAAGACTGCGCACACTATAAATCCGAAGACTGGCTATCCGGAGCTGACTAATCTTCTGAGTGCAACCATCGTTACGAAAGATTGCATCACTGCCGATGCCTATGCCACAGCCTGCATGGTGATGGGAGTGGAGCGCACGAAGGCTCTGCTCGGCACCGACAAGGAGATTGCAGTGATGATTATGTATGTGGATAGCGATGAAAAAATAGCGACATGGTGTAATGCCGCTTTTTCTGCTTTAGTAAAGTGAAAGTTATCCAGCCCTTGAAGCAGGCTGTGAGAGATTAATCTTCCTTTGTGTTTTTGGAGCGTGATTCCTTCTTGCTGCTTGAGTTGCCGGTATCCTTTTCTTCCTTGAGGTCGATTTCGTTCTTGTTCTTGTCGATCACGCGATATTCGAGATAGGCGAGTGACTGGTCGGCGACAATCTTAAACTTGAATCCATATTCCATGCGCCAACGGTTGTACTCAGAGATAATGCCTTTTTTGAGGTAGGCATCGACAAACGGGTGAACGTACATGGTGAATTGTGTCACCTTCAGCGAATTGAAGAGATAGTCGATCTTATCCTTCAGTACGTCGGTAAAGAGCAGAGAAGGTTGCACTTCGCCTTTACCGTGGCAAGATGGGCACGACTCGGCAGTGACGATGTCGAGAGCCGGGCGTACACGCTGGCGGGTGATCTGCATCAGTCCGAACTTGCTAAGCGGAAGAATGTTGTGGCGGGCACGGTCGTTAGCCATCACCTCACGCATGTGGTCGTAGAGAGCCTGACGGTGCTCAGCCTGAGCCATGTCGATGTAGTCGATGACGATGATTCCACCCATATCGCGCAAGCGCAACTGGCGGGCTATTTCATCGGCAGCACGAAGGTTCACATCGAGGGCGTTGTTCTCCTGGCTGGTTGAGCTCTTGGAGCGGTTGCCCGAGTTTACATCGATAACGTGAAGTGCTTCGGTGCTCTCAATGATAAGGTAGGCTCCCGACTTGAACGACACGGTTTTTCCGAACGACGTCTTTATCTGCTTTGTGATATTGAAGTGGTCGAAAATCGGAGTGTCCTCGGTGTAGAGCTTCACAATATCTTTGCGGTCGCTTGCGATGAGGTTCACATAGTGCGAAATCTGGTCGAAAACTTCGGCATCATTCACATAGATATTCTCAAACGATGGGCTGAAGATGTCGCGAATTACGCTCACGGCACGGCTGTCCTCTTCGTAGATGAGAGAAGGAACTTCGGAACGCTGAGCCTTAGCCACGCTGTCTTCCCAGCACTTGAGCAGGGCGCGAAGCTCGTTGTTAAGTTCAGCCACGCGCTTGTTTTCAGCCGATGTGCGAATGATGACGCCAAAATTGGCGGGTTTCACGCTCTCGATGAGGCGGCGTAGGCGGACTTTCTCCTCTGACGACTTGATTTTTTGCGAAACGGAAATCTTGTCGTTGAAAGGAATAAGAATAAGGAATCGGCCTGTGAACGATATTTCGGTGGTTAGGCGCGGTCCCTTCGATGAGATTGGCTCTTTGGCAATCTGCACAATCAGTTCCTGGCCCTGGCGTAGCGTGTCGGTTACAGTGCCGTGCTTGTCGATGTCGGGCTTTGGAGTGATTTTGGAGATGTTAGGCACGTGCAGACGGTCTTTGAGAATCTCCTCCATGAAAGCTGAATAAGTGTTGAATTGTGATCCGAGGTCGAGATAGTGCAAGAAAGCGTCTTTCTCGAATCCGACATTAACGAAGGCGGCGTTGAGTCCGGGCATAAGCTTCTTAACCTTGGCAATGTAGAGATTACCAACGGCATAGGAAGCATCGCGCGACTCCTTCTGGAGGGAGACGAGACGTCCGTCCTCGAGCAAAGCCGTGGATATTTCGTTAGGTCGTACATCGACAACAAGATCGCTGCTCATTCAGATAAATGATTTAAAAACGAATTAATTAAAGCAGATTGCTGCGTAGTTCAAAAAAATGATTGAGAAAAAAGCTTAATCTTCGGGCGATAGGAATGCGAGAAGATTAAGCTTAATTATCTCACATCATAATAATGATTGGAGTGATATTGATAACAGCAATCATATTTCCTTATAGAACAAAGAACAAACGCGATGAGGCAAGCATGGAAGATGCAGCTTATTGTATCACAGTGTTTGTTCTTGTTATGTGACTTAATCAGAAAGATTATTTCTTCTTATGACGATTCTTTCTAAGTCTTTTTTTGCGCTTGTGGGTGGACATCTTGTGTCTCTTGTGTTTCTTTCCGTTAGGCATAACAGCTTAGTTTTTAAATTGTTAATAAATGAATTATTTTTAATTTTATGATTTTCACATTATAGGCTGGTTATTTCACTACTTCCATAAACACCTTAGCGGGCTTGAAAGCCGGAATGTTGTGCTCAGGAATAATGATAGTTGTGCTCTTTGAGATGTTGCGAGCGGTCTTCTGTGAGCGAGTCTTGATAATGAAAGATCCAAAACCTCTAAGATATACATTCTCTCCATTAGCGAGTGAATCTTTCACTGCTTCCATAAACTTCTCTACAGTTTCGAGCACCGTAGCCTTGTCGATGCCGGTTGATTTAGAAATTTCGTTTACGATGTCTGCTTTAGTCATTGTATTCTTAATTAATATGTATTTGTAGTAATGTCACAAAATAAAAAACACAAAATGAAAAGGATTAATTTCGGTGAAAAAATAATTAACTATCACTTAATTCATTATGAAATTAACCCTACTCGGATTTTGCAAGTGCAAATATCGGAATTATTTTTGAATTAGTAGGCATAATCGGGTAACTTTTTACTTGAAAAAATGAAATTGTTGTGATTTTCGATGTGCAGAAGGGAAAAACGGGTTATTATAGTGGCTAATAGAAGCGGAAAATTGTTAATTTTGCAAAATGTAACGATGAATCTATTAATAGGCATGAAGGAAGAAAGAAAAAACAAGGTGTCGATATTGTTCATGGTGTTTGCGGTGATGTTCTGCACTTTTCTGATACTTGCAAACGTGATGGAAGTGAAAGTGGTGAATGTGTGTGGATTCACAGCAACTGCCGGACTGCTCGTGTTCCCGGTCTCGTATATAATTAATGATTGTGTGGTTGAGGTGTATGGCTTCAGCCGGGCGCGTCATGTGGTGTGGCTTGGATTTGCGATGAACTTGCTTGTGGTGCTATTCTTGCAGCTTGCAGTGGTATTGCCGAGTGATGTGAGTTTCGACGGTCAGGAGGCTGTGGTGCGGATATTCGGCAGCACACCGCGCATTCTTGCCGGCAGTTTTGTGGCATTTATCTGCGGGTCGCTTGTGAATGCATATGTGATGAGCCGTATGAAGGTGATGACCCGAGGGCGTGGATTCTCGCTGCGAGCAATTCTCTCGACACTATTTGGAGAGTCGGTGGATTCGATGATATTCTTCCCGATAGCATTCTATGGAGTGCTGCCTCTATCGACAATATTCACCTTGATATGGACACAGGCTGTGCTGAAGACGCTATATGAGGTGGTAATATTGCCTGTGACCATCATGGTGGTGAAGTGGGTGAAAAGGCATGAAAAAATCGATGTCTTCGACAGCAAAGACATCGATTATAGTTGGTGGAAAATCCTGAAGCTCGATTAGAGGGTTGAAACATCATCACCGCCATCATCGGAAATCTCGGTGAGGCGCATTTCGCGATATTCGTTCCATTCGGGATCCTTCTCGGCATAGATGGTGATGGGAAGGATGGGGAAAGGAGCGAGAATTTCATTAAACTTGCGATTGAAGATGTGAGTGCTGCGAGTGTAGAACACCCAGTTTCGCTCACCGGCACCGGTGTAGATGCCTGTGATGATTGCTACGGGGTCTTTCTTGAACTCGGCAGCGAGAGCCTCGTGCACTTGCTCCATGAGAGTGGAGGTGGCATCGTCGGGCATGCCTTTATCAGCCGGAGTATAACTCCATGTGACTTCTATGCGGTCGTTGAAGATTCCCGACGAGATTATTTCGTCGGGTATTTTGCGACCGGTGACGAGAATCAGCTCGCCATTGTCGCTCTCGGCAGGAGCCGTCCACCACTCATCGGGGATTCTCAGTTTTGCCATAGCTTGGTTTGAAGTTGATTATTTGATTATCATGCGGGTAGAATAATTGACACCTTTGCCCTTGATTTGCACCACATAGATGCCGGGAAGGAGCTTTCCTTGCATATCGACATCGACGGCATCGACGGCGGCGCTGATAGGCATGGAGTGGACAAGTGCGCCTGATGTGCTGTACACATTGAGCACTGAGCCTGCATATTCGCCTTGGGTGAACACCTTGAACTGTCCGCCATTGGGGTTGGGATATACGAGCACCTGATTCTGCATGACACAAACGTCGTTGACGCCGGTGCTGAGAAGCGACTGTAAACCTGTGTAGGCATCGATTTTGCCTGCACCCCATGAGCAATTCTCGGTGCCGGTGACAAAGTAGTCGGCAATGGCTGTCTCTTTGATGATATTGCGCACTTCAGAGCCGGTGAGCGAAGGATTAGCCTGAAGCCAAGTGGCAACGATTCCGGTTACGGCAGGAGTAGCCATAGAAGTTCCGCTCATTTCGCCCCAATAGTAATTCTTGCCGTTCACGGTCTGCTTATCTACGTATTGGGTAAGGTCGGTGTTATAGGTTTTTTGATATGTGTTGTATGCAGAGTGAACGAGGAAGCCCGGAGCGCATACGTCGGGGTAGGAGTCACCGAGGAAACCTTCGCCCCAGCTTGAGAAGTAGGTGAGTTCACCTACTTTTCCGTAGGAAGAATAGGGGTAGTTGCGTCCCTCAATGTTGGTGTATTTGTTACGGGTGTTCCATGCACCGACACTGACAATGTTATCGCCAATGCACATGGGATTGAACGACTTTGTGTTGTTGCCTGCAGTGAAAATGTCGCTGCCATTCTGGCGGAACTCGGCGTAGGAGTCGGCACCCCAAGCGTGGATTTCCATGCCGTCGGGGCCGAATAGTCCCATTCCGATGGAGTAGTTGCTCGAATTGGCAACGCCATTGATGGTGATGGAGATTGAGCCGTAACCGCCCGATTTCGACATTGTGACTATGATGTCGGGGTTATAGTTGCCGGCTACGTAGTATTTCTTGAAATTGGTGTAGGAGTCGCTGTTTGAGAGCATCCAGGTCTTTTCTGTTTCATCATCGGCAAGAGAGATGCGGTCGGTGGTGAGGAGAATTTTGTTAGTAGTAGAGGTGCGCTGAACTACGTAGAATTCCACTTGCGGCACTTGCTCGTTGAAGTTCCACACTTCGACGTAGCTGTTTTCGTAGTATTCGCTGCCATAATAATAGTCGGCAATAACGGTTTTCACCGAGTCGGTTCCTTCTTCGGCATGGAACTGCTTGTTGAGGTAGATTTGCATATCGCCCTCATTGCCCGAAGCAATACA
>CALZFJ010000010.1 GCA_945645715.1 uncultured Prevotellaceae bacterium
CCCCTCGGTATTCCTCGCACCTAAGGACTTCATCAACATCTTCCCCGGTATCTATATGGAGAACTCCTTCGGCAGCGGCCGTGTTATGAATATCTACAACTCACAGTTCATCGTGTTCTATCGCAGCCACGAGAAGCTCGAAAACGGCAACGATACCACCTATCTGCGCAGCCAAGGCTACATGGGCGGAACTGCCGAGGTCATCTCTAACAACAACATGAGCCTCAAAGTGGCTCAGTCGGTGAAGGACATGATTGCCGGTGGCGACATGATTGTGCAATCACCTGCCGGATTTGAGGTGCAAATCGACTTCCCTATCCAGGAAATCATCGACCGCTTCAAGGAAGGCGGCAACTCGAATATCGGTGTGGTAAACGACCTCACTTTTGAGATTCCGGTCTATAACATCACCAACGACTATGGCATCAAGCCGCCAACTTATCTGCTCATGGTGAAAACCTCTGAGAAAGACGACTTCTTTGCCACAAACCACAAGACCGACAGCAAGACGTCGTTCTACGCCACCTACGACAATTCCACCCGCACCTACAAGTTCTCGGGAATGCGCAATTTCGTGCTCGACATTCTCAACAACAAGGGCGGCATTGCCGATGAGACCGACAAGCACTTCACACTCACACCCGTTGATTTGATTGCCGAGAACACAAGCACATCGGGCAGCAGCTACTACTATTACTACTATTATGGCACATCGGTGTCTAATACCGAGGTTATAGGCATTCGCCCGGCTCTCAACAAGCCCTCAATCGCCCGCCTCGACCTCGACAACGCCATCATACGCTTCGTGTTCAGCACCCAGTCGCAGCGCCAATAACGCTCTGCGCCGTGTCACGCTGCACCGAAAGTGACGATTTTTCCATCAAGGGAAGCAAAAATTTCAGCTAAAAGTGGCTGAAATTTCTCAAAAATATGTAACTTTGCACTCGCATCAGCAAAAGATGCACCAGCCGCAATAGCTCAGTTGGTAGAGCATTTCATTCGTAACGAAAAGGTCATGGGTTCGAGTCCCATTCGCGGCTCACAGCAACGCCCCTGAATCACTGATTCAGGGGCGTTGCTGTTATCTCAATAATTTCGGCAGTGCTTAGCTGGCGAGCACGAGCATCACCTTGCGCTTGCCAAGAGGCACATCGCTGAATGAGAAGCTCCATATCACATTTGCATCTTTATCGAGATTGTCGAAAAGTCCTTGCAAGGCTGCAATTTCGTTCACCGATACATTCATGTCGCACTTGTGCGACACAATATTTACAGCCACATTCTTGTAGCCTCCAAAATCGGTGCTTTCAATCGATGCAACAGCTTCCTTCACTGTGTTTCCTTCAAGCTCGCTAAAGCGATAAGTTTCACATTCATTCAAAAACGCCAAATCTTTTGGCGACATCGACACTAAGCCCGGTTGGCACATAGTATCTACAATTTTTTCCAGTTCGTTACACATATATCAAAACTAAGTTCAAACAACGCTGCAAAGTTACGAATTTTTAGCCACACTTCATAGCTATCTGCCACATTTTCAGCACATTTTATTTCATATCAATCAGCAATTTAGCAAAGCGCACCACATAAATGCAACAATTTTAACAACAGTGCCAGCCATAAAAATAAATTTTAAAATAGCGCCATTTATTCTACAACTATTAAATTATATAAAATTTCAATTACGATAGGTAGGTTGTTCAGTTTTTTTTGTATTTTTGCACTATAAATCAGCCTGCCACAAGATTGCACTGCAACTTGTGCGACAAGCAGAGGGCTGGTGCCACGCTAATGCCAACACTACCCTCATAAAGCAGAGACTAACAAACATTTCATACAACACAATTATTTATTACCCATCAGCAATATGTTAAAGCAAATAGTAAATGGTCGCATCCTCACCCCTCAAGGCTGGATAAACGGAGGTTCGGTAATCTACGATGACAATCACATTCTCGAAGTGCGAAACAATAGCTACTTAGTTGCCGAAGCCCGGGAAGTTATCGACGCTAAAGGTATGACTGTAGCCCCTGGCGGTGTGGAAATCCACATCCACGGTGGTGGCGGTCGCGACTTTATGGAAGGAACCGAAGATGCTTTCAGAGAAGCCATCAATGCCCACATGCAGCATGGCACCACAAGTATCTTCCCCACACTATCGTCATCTACAATACCAATGATTGAAGCTGCTGCCGAAACTTGCACCAAACTCATGCAAGAGCCCAACAGCCCCGTGCTCGGTCTTCACCTCGAAGGTCACTACCTCAATATGCGCAAAGCCGGAGGTCAATTCCCCGAGAACATCAAAGACCCCGACCCAAAGGAATATGTACACATCGTTGAAGACTACAACTGTGTGCGCCGCTGGGACGCTGCTCCTGAGCTGCCGGGTGCTATGCAGTTTGGCAAATACATCACATCTAAAGGCATTATCGCTGCCGTGGCTCACACCGAGGCCGACTATAAAGTTATAAAAGAGGCTCGCGAATCGGGCTACTCTCACGCCACCCACTTCTACAACGCCATGCCCGGTTTCCACAACAACCGCGAGTATAAGCACGAAGGTACGGTAGAGAGTATCTACCTCATGGACGACATGACCGTAGAAATGATTGCCGACGGAATCCATGTGCCCCACACCATCATGCGCCTCATCTACAAGATTAAGGGCGTGGAGCGCACTGCTCTCATCACCGATGCACTTGCCTGCTCGGCAAGCGCCACCGACAAGGCTTTCGACCCACGCGTAATCATCGAAGACGGCGTGTGCAAGCTCGCCGACCGCTCTGCCCTCGCCGGCAGCATCGCCACTATGGACCGACTCATCAAGACTGCCGTGGATATCGCTGAAATTCCGCTCGCCGACGCCATTCGCATGGCTTCAGAGACTCCGGCACGAATCATGGGTGTATATGACCGCAAAGGCTCCATTCAGCGCGGTAAAGACGCCGATTTCATCGTCCTCGATCACGACAACTACCTGCGCGGCGTGATTGCCATGGGCGAGCAGAAGCTCAACATCATCTAAGCACATCTGCACCCTCTATTCCGAGCAATCAGTCCGGAATATGGTCCTGATATACCTCGACCGGGCAAAGAACAACGTTTTTTTGCCCGGTCGTTGCAAAAAAACCGCCCAAACTATTGCAAGATACAGAAAAAGTTCTTACCTTTGCACTCGTTAAAACCAACGTACATGGTGAGATTAGCTCAGCTGGTTAGAGCGTCGGATTGTGGTTCCGAAGGTCAAGGGTTCGAAACCCTTATCTCACCCCACTAAAAAGAGGAAATTCCCACCGGATTTCCTCTTTTTTCATTTCATACCCTCTCTCACCCCCGGCAATCAAATAGACGTCAATCAAAAAAGCCACTGCTCGCGATGCAGTGGCTTTTTTATCGTTTTTGAGGTAATTTGTTTCTCTGCAATTACTTCACTACGCGACGCTCCTTGATGCGAGCCTTCTTGCCGGTGAGATTGCGAAGATAATACAACTTAGCACGGCGAACCTTACCATACTTGTTAACCTCGATACTGTCGATGAATGGTGAGTCCATTGGGAAGATACGCTCTACACCTATGTTGTCGCTCATCTTGCGAACGGTGAAACGCTTCTTCTGTCCCTCGCCAGAGATGCGGATAACCACGCCTTTGTAAACCTGAACGCGCTCCTTGTTACCCTCCTTGATGCGATATGCTACCGAGATGGTATCACCGGGGCCAAATGCAGGAAATTCCTTGGCAGTTGCAAATGCCTCTTCTGCGATTTTAATTAAATCCATTGTCTTTTTATATATGTTATAACGTTTATATAAATCCTCTCGCAATATAACAAGCCACACGTTTCTTCTTGCCAGAGATTACGAAAAGCGGTGCAAAGATAGCTATTTTTCGCGTAATCACCAAATCTTTCGCCTATTTACGCTCTTTTTTCGGCACGAAAAAATCCTCTCCGTAAAATTCACCACCGCATCACACTGCCTCAATCGCCATACTGCTCAAGATAGAGCTTGCACGCCTGCTCAAGCTCGGCATACCACTCAGCTCCAAACCGCCGTATCAGCGGCTCCTTCAGGAATTGATACAAGCGCACACCCTTCGCCCTGCCAAGCACCTCTGCAGCCTTGCAGATCTTCCAGCGATGGAAATTCACAGCCGTGTAGCGCGACAGCTCCTGGAGACGTAGCGGATAGAGATGGCACGAAATGGGCTTGTAGAAGTCGGTCTTCCCGGCACGATAAGCCTTCTCGATGGCACACTGGCACATTCCGCCCTCACCGTAGCAAGTGAACACACAGTTGCGCCCATCTACTATCTGCGTCACCAGGTCGCCCTCCTCATCTATGTAGCCCACACCCTGCTCCTCTATCACCTTGCGAGCTTGAGGCATCAAGTCGTTCCACACCACGGGTACTATCTCCTTCAGCTTCTCATATTCCTCCTTGGTGATAGGAGCTCCGGCATCGCCCTCAATGCAGCACTCGCCGAGGCACTTGCCCAGATCACAAATGAAAAAGCGCTCCACCACGTCGAGGCTCACTAACGTATCTTTGATTTGTAGCATTTCTATCTCTTCTGTCATTATTTTTGTTATAATTATCACAGCAGGCAGCCTTGCGCCCTCCCGCCTTTTTACGATTTGCAAAAATAAGTAAAATCCACTATATTTACACCATAAAAAACAAGAAAGTTCCTCGCATCACTGCGAAGAACTTTGTGCATAAACGATATTTTACAGTCAATTATAGTTTTCGAGCTTCATTCCATTGTATTCCGGCATTACAGTCGGAATCATCGGGTCAATTCTCTGAAAAACCTCTTTTGTCATTATTCTTGTGCAAAAATATCGTCGGGATATTACACTGTAATAACATTGATGTAACATTTACTCCGTTCGTTAAATCAATAGTCCGTGTTGTTGGGGTCGAAATTTGTCCAGCCGTCCATCCAAGTGTCACCGGCACCGAATGTTCCCACATAGTTCACAGGAGTAACGCCATTGAGCAATGCTGCGCCAATAAGCTAGCTTCCTGCCTGTGGCATATAGGCGGCACCTGCACCTGCTGCATCGGTGAGAAGCAGCTCTGAGGCATCGGCAATGCTCTTGTTGCCATCTTGTGCAAGGAAATAGGTGTGTGAATATGATGGCTGTGTGGCATCATCACCATTGAGGCAAGCACAGCCACAGCCACCGTTCTTCTCAATAAAAATCCTTGCAACAAACCTCTCAATTTCTCAATTTCAAGCATAGTCCCTTCGCGCAATTCTTGAAAAATGCCGGTCAAGCCTAAGCCTACCCGATTAGCAAATGTTCTTTTCATCAATATATACTGTTTTTGTTTTCCGCTGCAAAGTTCACCCTAAATAATCACAACGATGTGACAATTCATTCACATTTCTATATCATTCCATATTTCTCCATATCTTTCCGCATATTTCATTCCAAATCTTTCAGCCGAAATCACCCGTCACATCACATTGTATCCACATTTTCACATTTTATCCTTCAGTCGCCCCAATTTTACCGCTCACATTGTGGCACTAATTGATTTTTTTCGTATTTTTGCATCACAAACAAAATCCTCAGCGCACTGCGTAAAAATACGCAATGCACTGCGTAAAATGTAAAGCCATGTACAAACGTTCTGAATATCAACTGATTAAACGCCGCATTGAAGAGCCTCGAAAGTTCATTCAAATGGTTATGGGTCCTCGTCAAGTGGGCAAATCTACCGTTGTCAAGCAAGTGCTTAACGATGTAAATTTGCCATACCAATTTTTCTCAGCCGACAACGTTCCGGCATCCGGCTCATCGTGGATTTCAAATTGCTGGGCTGCGATAAGAAGCCTCAAAGAAGCAAATCGATGGGACTGCGTAATACTCGTCATTGATGAGATTCAGAAAATAGCAAACTGGAGCGAAGTCGTGAAAATGGAATGGGATAAAGATTCATTTTTCGACTGCAACATTAAAGTTCTGCTTCTGGGCAGCAGCCGCGTGATGCTCGAAAGAGGTCTTTCGGAATCTCTTGCCGGACGTTTTGAAGAAATTCGCATGAGCCACTGGAGTTTCAGCGAAATGCACGATTGCTTCGGCTTTTCTCTTGATCAATACATTTACTATGGCGGCTATCCAGGAGCTGCATCTCTAATTAATGATGATGACCGATTCAGTCAATATATTCAATCGGCTATTATTGATGCATCTATCAACAAGGACATTCTTATCGACTCACCAATAAGCAAGCCTGCTTTACTTCGGCAGACCTTTGAACTCGGGGCAGCATATTCGGGAAAGCTACTTTCTCTGAGCAAAATGGTAGGTTCGCTGCAAGATGCCGGCAACACTTCCACTCTTGCCGGATACCTGAACCTTCTTGAACAGAGTGGATTACTTTGCGGATTACAAAAGTTCAGCATCGATTCAGCCCGACGCAAAGCAAGCATTCCAAAGCTGCAAGTTTTCAACAATGCCCTTAAAATGGTATTCAACCCACTATCATTCCATCAAGCTGTTGCCGACCGCAAAGCCTGGGGGAATATTTTTGAATCGGGAATAGGAGCCTATCTTGCAAGCCAAGGTTTTTCACACCGTTTTGCAGTATATTACTGGCGTGAGCGTGACGATGAAGTAGATTTCATTTTGCAGAAAAAAGACAGTATCGTAGCAATTGAGGTCAAAAGCAATGCTGAAAAGAGAACAGATGGCTTAGAGAAATTCAAATCTCTATTCTCGCCTCACACCGCTTTAATTGTGGGCGATGGCGGCATTCCAGCCTCCGATTTCCTCTCAATGCCTATTGCATCTCTTTTCTGAAATACGACAAAAAAAGGGGTGCGTTCCTGCTGAGAACGCACCCCGCTACTATTTTAGATTGTAGATTAAGGTATATTTTGATGAATGATTTTTTTGTGTAGCTCCGGTTTCAGTCATTCACCGAAACCGGGCTGTAATCTCGGCTTTTATTGCTTGCCCGAAGTTGCAACTGCAGGCGCAATCTTCTTCACAAGACCTTGAAGCACTGTGCCGGGACCAAGCTCAACCACCTCAGTGAGGCCATCGGCTTCCATGTTCTGTACAATCTGTGTCCACTTCACCGGTGCTGTGAGCTGTGCGATAAGGTTCTCCTTGATCTCAGCCGGGCAAGTGTGTGGCTTGGCATCAACATCTTGATATATGGGGCAAATCGGTGTCTTGAACTCTGTTGCATTGATTGCTGCCTCAAGCTCTTCCTTTGCAGGCTGCATAAGCGGCGAGTGGAATGCTCCTCCCACTTTCAGCTTCAATGCACGCTTTGCTCCTGCCTCAAGCATCTTGGGGCATGCTGCGTCGATTCCGGTTACTGTTCCCGAAATCACCACCTGACCCGGGCAGTTATAGTTGGCCGGTGCAACAATATCATCAATCGATGCACAAATCTCCTCTACCTTCTCGTTAGGCAAGGCAAGCACTGCTGCCATTGTCGATGGTGTCACCTCACATGCCTTCTGCATAGCCATTGCACGGGTGGCAACTAGCTTCAAGCCCTCCTCAAATGAGAGCGCACCTGCTGCTACAAGTGCCGAGAACTCTCCAAGCGAGTGTCCGGCTACCATATCGGGCTTAAACTCCTCGCCAAGGGTCTTGGCAAGAATCACTGAGTGAAGAAAAATTGCCGGCTGCGTAACCTTTGTCTGCTTCAATTCCTCTTCGGTTCCTGCAAACATGATATCTGTGATGCGGAATCCGAGCACCTCGTTAGCTTTCTCAAACATCTCTTTTGCCAAGGCATTGTTCTCGTAGAGGTCCTTGCCCATACCTACGAATTGTGCGCCTTGTCCGGGAAAAACAAATGCTTTCATAAATAGTGTAAATTATTTATTTCCAATTAATATATTTCTTCTTTCTTTCGCTGCACGCTGCTCTCTCCGAGCCTTATGCGCTGCAAAGTTAATCATTATTTATCACATAGATGCAATATTTAAGGAAAAATTTCCGTAATTCTGCACAATCACCTCCCAAAGCCCTGCAAATCGCGGCTCAGTCGAAGAAAGGTGTGGGTTAATCGCGGCTCTCAGCTCGCAATCGGCATCGGCAGCATCAATAGCGCCAGCCTCGCCGCAAGCCTGAAGGCACACAGCAAGTAACCCACAATAATCGAAAAAACCTGATTGTGAAAACGTAGCCTCTATTCGCCACTGTGATACTCCACCAGCCCCGGCATCGAGCAGCGCACTATCTTCTTGATTTCAGCACCAAACTCTGCCGCAACCGCCTTCAGTATATCCTGATATATGCATGCTGTTGCTCCTACAAAGCTTATTGGATAGCGCGTATATTCATATTGGCTGATATTTCTCTCAAAGAATCGCATTATCTCATTGTACACCAGGTCATAAACGTAGGGATTGTCGAGATGCTCCGACAAGAAAAACGAATATGTGCTCAGCGAGCGGTTTGGCGATGCATTCGTATATACCACATCCATGATGTCGTCAATCGTCACATGGTATTTCTCATAGAACTCTTCTCTTAGCTCTCGCGGTGCAATTTCCTTCATGCAGTCGCTCACAAAGAGCTTGCCAAGCGATGCACCGCTACCCTCATCACCAAGTATGAATCCGAGCGAACGCACATTCTTCTCTATATCCGTGCCATTATACAGGCACGAGTTGCTTCCTGTGCCGATGATGCACGCCAGCCCCGGCTCATTTATCAGCAATCCGCGTGCAGCCCCGAGCAAGTCGCTCTCCACCGTCACCGGAGTCTTGAATTGCGCCACAAGCGATGCACCCACTATCTTCTTCTTCTCTGCGCTCGTACAGCCGGCTCCATAGAAATACACATGCTCCCACCGACGCTTGAAGAAAGCCTCCGGGAGCTCCAAGCGAATACTGTGGCTTATTTCCCTCCTCGACTGGAAAAAAGGATTCAAGCCCTCCGTAAAGGCATGCTCCACTATTGTGGCACCTTCCACAAGTGCCCACTCTGTTCGCGTAGAGCTACTTTCTGCTATAATCTTCATCGGCGCAAACTATTGTTAGTTTATTAGACAGTGTTTATGCGTTTCAATTAACCGCTTACGATTAAATCACACACAAAAGTAATTCATTTAATCTTTATTTGCAAAAAAATCGTCCTAAAAAAGCAACGACCTATTTGCCATTTATGTTGTTTTATGTTGTTCACACAGTCCGCCCACCGGCTGTGTTATGATTTGTTATTACGCGCATTGCCAATGAATATTAGGCGTCATCTTGACAATGCGCGCCCCAACAGTCTGACTCTGCCTGTTGCACTTTTCCCACATGCAACATTCAGCCGGGAAAATCCCTTCTGATAGCAGAGCGACGGTCATTATCTTTTCAATGCTACACACACCTTGTGTCTGTTTCATTGCAAATAGATTTCTACAGTCAAGCAGATGGTAGCATTTAATGTGTAAATCGTCTTGATTTCGCCTCGCAATGCGAAATCACAAAATAGAGTGCTTCAAAGTCGCTTTATAGAAATGTGTCGATAATAAATGTTTTAGTTTATGTTAACCCTATTCTGCGCCAAAGGAGCATAATACCCAAGAGATTTGCATCTCTTTTGAATAAATAACTATTTATTCCACAATTTTCTGCAAATATATAATAAAATTTCGCATAGGCGCAAGTATTAACACACTTTAACCCTACCCGCCTTCCACCCCCGGAATATCAGTGGATAATCCTCAATTTTTGTGTATTTTTTCGTCGCAAGAAAATCTTTCTTGCAGATTCTTAAAACTTTGTCCAAAAATCAGTATATCAATTTCGTGAATCAAGAAAAGCCTGTGGTGTTCTTACCAATATGCGGCTACCCACAAAATCTTTATCATTTATGGTCAATATCACATCGGCAGCACATTTGCATGCACACTGGTATTGAAATCCGTCTTCTATATCAATAAAATCGACATTTTCAAGTGCCAAGCATAAAGATGAATTATCTAAATCTACAATATTGACCTTTGCAAGCACACACTTCAGCAAAGATCTAAGCAATGTATTCTTATCGGGATTAAAGATTCCTTTCTTTCTGAAATACGCATCAAGAAGATACGACAATGTATAAATCGAACTGCTCGATGCCACAAATTCGCAATCTCGGAGCGCGAAAATCTTTCCAATCGTCTCTGAGTAGGTCCTTCTTTCAAGGTATTCTACCAGTATATTTGTATCACAAAATACAATCATAACCCGTATTTATCAGCAAGAGCCTCATCGCGATGCGACATCAAATCACCATCTATTATTCCCTGCAAATCCTCAAAATTCATGTTTTTATCAATGAGTGACAGCAGTCTTTCTTTCTCTGTTATTGCAACATGGTGCTTTTTCAACAGTTTCTGCAAATAATGCTCAACTAAAGCGCTCAGACTGATATTACGACTTTTCGCAAAATTTTCAGCCTCATTATAAATATCTTGAGAAATAACTATCGAGTTCATAATATTCGACCTAATTTTTTTACAAAGATAACGCAGTATTTCACCTTCGCACAAGTATTAACACACTTTAACCCTTACCCGCCTTCCACCCCCGGAATATCAGTGGATAATCCACACATATTCCTCCCTGTCGAGGTCGTAAACTTTTCTACGGCAGTTTACTGCACCTCGCTCAATTCAATTACCTAATTTGCGATGAAAAACACATCAAATAGCAGCAGAGGTGCGCAATGCACTTTCTCGCACGGCTTCAAGGCGGGCTGCAAACTTCTTATCCATTCTTGCCACCTGCATGTTATAGTCGAGCTGCATTCGCATCAACAATCCGGCACTGACTCCCATTGCAGCTTCAAACAGCATCGCAGTGGTAGCCGTTAGCGATCGCCTACTATTCAATATATCATTAAGTGCAGTATAAGGAATCCCCATCTGCTCTGCAAGCGATTTTTGAATCAATCCGCGACTTTCTACCTCGTCCTTCAGCAACTCACCGGGATGTATCGCCCTCTGACAAACATAGTTTCCCATAATCAAATCAATTATAATGGTTCGACAATTCAAGTATATTACAAATTGTTACGAGCGTTTCGCCCATAAATTGTTTCACAGTAAACTCAATGCGATATTGATCGTTTACCCTAATCGAAGATATTCCTACCTTGTCGCCTTTCAACACTTCATAATGAAGTGACTTCAATGGGAATAATTCTTCAATCCCTACGGCTCTTTCAAGTGTCTTAATGCGCAATTGGTATCGCGAGACTATATGTGGCTGAAAACGATACTTCTTATCCGATGTCCTGCCACATTCATATAATTCTCGCAGGTATTCTTTAGCAAAACTAATTACCATAACTCATTGTAATAAAAAATTTTGTTGCAAATATAGCAAAAAATCCGCAAATCCACAATTTTTGTGTATTTTTCATCACAAAAAACTCAGTGGAGGCTGTGTGAGGAAACAAAATTTGTGAAATTCGGGGGATTCGTGTTCAAGAAAAAATTCTGCGGATTCCGTGGATTCTGCGTGAGGCATCGTGAGGCAGCGCGGAGGCGGCGTGGATTCTGCGTGAGGCATCGTGAGGCGGCGTGGTGACATAAAAACGGGGGGCACGATTTCTCATCGCGCCACCCCGCATCATCACAAATTATTGTTAAGAAACTGTTGTTTTTTTCAGTTCATATCCATTGGCTTTGGCTGAAAGCCTCGCCAATTGCGGTAAGTGCTTTGGAGCAAAGAGGTTTCTCTTACCTCTTACACCTTACCTCTTACCTTTCATTCTTACTTCACTACCTTAACAGTCTTACCGTTGTTAAGTTTCACGAAGTAAACGCCGTGAGCAAGACCTGCTGCGTTGATAGTTGCAGTTCCGTTAACGGCTGCCTCAGCTACCTTAACGCCGGCTGCAGTGTAAACCTCTGCCTTTGTTACGTCGCTTGTAGCCTTAACCACGAAGTCGTTACCTACTACATTAACATACTGAGCCGACTTAACTGTCACATCCTTAACTCCCAATACACCTTGTGAAAGTGAAATCACGAGCTCTGCACCGGGATAAGAAACCTTTACATCAACCGAGCGACCTTCTACGCCCTCAGGAAGTGGCTCTGCTGTGAAAGTAGCAACGGTTACTCCATTATAAACATCGTCGTTGGCCTCAGGATCGAATTCTACTTGACTCTCAAAGCTGATCTCAAGCCAATCTACATCAGCCTCAGGATCTACAGGCTCTGCTGACCAGTAATACTCGTTGCCTTCAGCATCGGGCAAAGCGTGTGGATAATGGCCAATCAAGTCAAAGTCGTAAGAGCCACCCTCATTCGGGAAGTGATACTCGTACTCATCCGCTTCAAGCCACCATGTTTCGGCATCTACCATAACAATGAAGTCCGTTAAACCCCAGAACAGTGAAGGATATTTCTGTCTATCAACATAGAAAATGTATGGGCTTGCCTCAATTAAGTGACCAAGGGACTCTCCGCCACGAATAACCTCAAATTCCATATAGGCGTTAATAGGGAAATTAAATTTCTCTACACTTTTGTCGTAAACATGACCTTTTCCTGTTACTAATGTTAAACTCTTAACAGCAGGATTCTCATCAAATCCATAGATGCAAACGGCAAATGAAGAACTGATGTTAACACGTTCAAAATTTTCAAACCCATACTCATCTACAGTGTAAAGATCCCATTCAACTACTTCAGCTCCAGCAGCAGGAATCGTAGCAACACCATAAGCAATAGTATCGTTAGTAATTTGATTCTCATCGTTAATCTTCACGAGAGCTACATTGAGGGTAGTCTCTTCTGTAACTGTTGCATTAATCCATGCCCATACCTTTGAAACAGAGATTGTACTTGCCGGCTTGGGGAAAACGTTGATAAAGGATTTTGTGCGAACATCATCAGTTGCTTCAAGACTATAATCCTCTCTTAGAATTTCATCCCAGCCTGTGTATGTTCCATTGCTGGTATAGTATTCAGGGTCTGTTGTATCATAAGATCCTACACCAGTACTACCATAACTATAGCCTTTTTCATCTTTGTAGTAAGGTGCGTCATAAGTCATCACTCCTAAAGTTCCTTCGCCTTTAATGTTTGTATCCCCACCTAAGAAATATGCAACTTCTTCTTGTCTATTATAAGTTGATGTTGTAGTTCCATCGGTAGCTTGAAGAATTGGACCGTCAAAAGATGACCAAGGATACATCAGAGTGAGATCCGTACTATTTGTAGTTAAGAAGTCAGATGCTTCAAAAGTTGGGTCCTGATACTGCCATGTATATTCAGTAGCACCTTCTGAAGCATTAAGCCAGGAGAGTTCCTTGAAAGCAGGGCCAAAACGGAATGCATAGGAATATCCGCTGAGCGTATTTGTCATGCCCATTGTATATAAACCTTCCGGCTCAATATATTTTGCCGAAACATCTGATTTTGGAGAAATCATTCTTCCGGTTTTTTGACAATCTTTGATTTTAATTGCCTCCATTTGAATACCAGATGCTGCTACCGCCTTGCTAACTTGTGCTTTTTGAAGCAGTACGCTTGAATTCTGCATCTCTCTCGCTGTTGCCCCCAGTGCTACTACTGAAGCGAGAGCCAATAACAAAGTAGATTTTTTCATAATAAAACAATTATTCGTTAAACGTATAAAATTTTAATAAAATTAATTTTAAATTTATATTATCGATTTTTTATGTAACTGTCCGTATGTTAGCGGACAGTTACATAAAAGTAGTCATTTTCATCGCTTGTGCTCACCATCTTGATAGTTGATGGCATAAGGACATTATCAGTAGAGCATTTAAATGAAGTTGTAGCTATCATATCAACAAGCGTCTTCAGTGAAGGAGCTTTGGTGTAGAACTGTGACAAATTCTTATCTACCTCATCTATTGTAGCAATAGAGATGTTATTGGCATCAACTGCCGTAATATTCACAAACTGGTTACCTTTTGCGGAACCGCCTGTTATTTGAATTGAATTTGTAAGCACCTTTTCACCATTATTGGCTGAAGCAAACGAAACTGCCTTCAGGTTCTTGCTGCCCTTAAACACTTTCTTCATATCAGCAGCTGCAGTGTTATAAGCATCAACAAATTTTCCACTTATGGTTTCAGGATCAATAGTCCAAGTAAGACTCTTAACTCCAAGCAAAGTTGACAGTTCTTGAGCTGTTATACGAGTAACACCATCCTCAGTGCATAGGAGTGAACCATCTTCTTGAACCGTAAATGTTTGAAAATACGAAGGGGCGTCACTCATATTTGCATGGTCAAGCTCAACTTCGCGCATAAAACGGATTCCATCAATCGTTCCAATGAAATTGAAACTGTGAGTTTGGGTGATGGCATCGCCATCCTCGGGATAGAAATCAGCCACTCCGCTAAGTTGATTGCTCATCACAAAGCGATAGCCGTTTGCATCAGTCACAATAAGATTCGCAAAATATTTGCTGAAAAGCTTCGATTGTGTTTCTTCTACTTGAGCTAAATATGCCTCATCGTCGGTATTGGCATCAAGCTGGCGGAGGTAGTGAGTTACGCCCCACTTCTTGCCCTTCAAGCGAACAACACCGTCCTTAGCCTCCATAAGCATAAACTCATAGTCGCCGTAGTGACCGTAACCGGTTTCATCAATGTCATCAGATGATGCACCGGGCACAACCACATTCTCCGGATTGGCAAAAAGGTGGAAAATGGTGTTGTAGGTGTTAAGTGTAAGCACCGGACCGTTATCTGAGATTACCTCCCATGCCGATGTCTCACTCTTGAAAGCATTTCCAATCCAGAGGTTCTTTCCCGAAATCTTCACAGAGCCGTTATTGTCGAAAGTGAAGATATAGATGTAGCCCGGCTCATCGGGATTGGTGAAGTATTCAAGTACCCACTTGCCGCCATTGGCAGTGAGCACTGAAGAATACTCATCTACTGCCTCCTGTGTACGATCTGCCGCCGACTTGTCGAAGAGGTCTTCTACCTCATTATTGCACGAAGTGGTTGCAGTAGCCACAGTAGCCATTATCGCTGCTATATATAAGAATTTCTTCATGATTCTTCTTAATTTTACTCTATATTAATATTTTTTATTGCAATAATTTACGATAAATGCTCTGTAATTACTGCATATCCTCCACTTGCTTGCGAAGTGCCTCGATATCAAAGTTCTTCTGGCGCTTCTGAACCTCTTCACGAAGTGCATCGAGGTCGAGTCCCCACTCATCTTTAAACCATGTGCGGCACACATTGATTTTCTGCTTGAGTGTTGCTACGCCATCTACGCCGTCCTTATCTTGCACGGCATATACTATAGTTGAAGGACTGCCCTTGAGCGAATAGATTTCATTACCCTTATCATCAGTAGTTATTACAACTTTGTCATCAAAGAT
>CALZFJ010000011.1 GCA_945645715.1 uncultured Prevotellaceae bacterium
AATACACCATAAATTCCCTTCCAAAGTGAATGTGCTTTTTCATTTTGGAAGATTCGGTTTGGGCGGTGTCATCGCTCCATTTGGGGGCATAAAATTGATTGATGTAGTTGTAGGTTTATTCTTTTAATTGACAATACGGATATGAAAAATATTATCAAAGCTTTTAGGCTGACAGTGGTGATGTGTGTGTTGCTTGGCGTGGGTTACGTGTTTGTGCTGTGGATATTTTGGAGGAATTGTGAGGGAAATGCGATAAATTTTTGCTATATTTGTGGCATAAGAGCAAAAAACGAGCGTTTTTTATGAGACTGAAAAGGATACTGGATACCATGTTGCGAGGCTACTTGGTGTGGCTTCTTGCAGTGTGTGCAATGGTGTGTAGGGCTGAGCAGAGTGCCACAAGGGAGTTTGCGGGCATAGGGTTTGATGGTGAGGTGCGTGTGGTGAACTGCTTTGCACAAGACTCTGATGGAATGATATGGATAGGGACGAATAGCGGACTGTGCTCATTCGACGGCTATACAACTTACTCGCACTCGACAGGCGATGCCAAGGAGCGGTCGCAGGTGAACAGCATGACGATTGAGGGTGACACGATTTACATTGGGGCTGATTGCGGACTGCTGATGTACGACATTTCGCGTGATGCCTTTTGCGATGCCGGGGCAGCGACGCCCACTGATATACGTGCGCTCGCAGTGAATGGCGACAAGCTGCTTATTGGCTCGCTGAATGGATTCTATGAGTATGACATAAGAAGCCATGCCGTTGAGGAGTGCAAGAACGGACTTAGCAACCGCACGATATACTCAATATTGCGAATAGAGGGCGATGGAATCTATGTGGGCACTTACAACGGACTTAACAAGTATCAGCCACAAAGCAAGAGCTTCAGACAGATAGAGATGCCTACACCGAATGTAAAGAAGAACACTTTCGTAAATTCAATGCTCTATGACGAGCGACGAGGTTGTGTGTGGGTAGGAACGGAGGGAAGTCTTTACTCGATGGATTTGCTTACGCATCACTTCACGCGCATAGAAGGTATAGGTAACAACTCGATAAAATCGCTTGCAATGGACAAGAGCACCGGCGATGTGATGGTGGGGACCGACAATGGGCTGTATGTGTGCAATGAGAGCGGGATAGTGCGATATAGTCACAACTCGCGCATTAGCTCAACGCTGCTCAACAATATAGTGTGGAGCGTGTTTGTAGATAGAGACTATAACCTTTGGGCCGGAACCGACTACAACATTAGTATGTCGCAACAATCGAGCAACAATATCATTAGCATTGCCGACCTTACAGGGAGGGAAGACGGCAATGTGATATATGCCATAGCAAAAGACTCACGTGGACTGCTGTGGCTTGGCGGTGCCAACGGCATTATCAGATATGATGGGAATGTTGCCGGCACGGTGTGGTACACAATGGACAACCCACGCTTTCCGCTCACGCATAACCGCATAAGAGCCATATATAACGACAGTGAAAATGAACTGTGGATAGCCGGTGACGGCAGTGTGAACCGCTATGACTATGCCACGAGGCAATTCCATGGCTATCGCATCGTGAGCGGCGACCACCGATATAATGCCAACTGGGCATACAGCATCTTTGATGACCAAAACGGCAATATGTGGGTGGGTAGCTTTCTTGGTGGTGTGTTTGTGGTGAGCAA
The DNA here is from genome assembly GCA_945645715.1 of uncultured Prevotellaceae bacterium. Taxonomy (GTDB): domain Bacteria; phylum Bacteroidota; class Bacteroidia; order Bacteroidales; family Muribaculaceae; genus CALZFJ01. Next base: position 1,685 of record CALZFJ010000011.1, read on the forward strand.
AGACAAGCTGCTGAGCGGAGGCGGCGAAGTGGAGGCTGACCGTCACATAACCTTCGGGGATTCCGGTAACTTTGTGAACCAGATGATTCCTGTCGATGAGGGTGGAGCGTGGGTGCTGCTTTACAGGGGTGGCGGACTCTATAAGATTGATGGTAGAAACTACGCGGTAAGGCGAGTGGACGTGGAAAAAGAGATTGGCTACCAGCCATCGCAAATCTTAGCCACTGCCGACGGACAGTTGTGGTGTGCCAACGATGACAAGATAGCCATTTATGACTCACGCAGCCTGAAGTGCCTTAACACACTCAGTGTTAGCCAATATGCCACCAGCAGGGTGATGGCGATGGCGCAGGTGGAAGACAAGGTGTGGCTTGCGACAAACACCGGTGTGTGGACTATCGACACACACAGCTTCAAGGCTGAGCGACTTAACTTGCCCAATCACCCATATTATTCGATAGGATATGATTCGGCGATGCAAAAGGTGGCACTTGGCGGACTTGATGAGGTGGTGGAGGTGAATCTTGGTGATCTCGGCTCCAACAGGCGCGAGAATGAGGTGTATGTGACCGCCTTGTACGTGAACGATGAGCTGTTTGCCTCGGGCGAGCAGAATGTGCGCAAGCTAAAGAGTGTGACACTCGGTCACGACGAGAATCACATAATAATCTGTGTGAGCGACTTCAACTATTCAACCGACAGCAAGACGCAGTTTGTATATAACATAAAGGAACTTGGCGACAAGTGGGTGACGCTGCCAATGAACAGCAACCGCATAAGTTGCGCCAACATGGCTCCAGGCACCTACACAGTGAGGGTGAAAGCCATAGGCAGCGACGGCAATCTCACTGAGAAGGAATGTGGTATGACGATAAAGATTCTGCCGCCATGGTATGCCTCGATGCCGGCAATGATAGTGTATGGATTGCTGCTTGTGGCACTTGTGGTGTGGATAATTAACTTCTTCCGCGTGAAAAACAGGCTACGCATAGCGCGGATAGAGAAAGAAAAGACCGTGGAGCAGATAGCTTTGAAGTCGGAGCTGTTTGCCAATGTATCGCATGAGCTGAAGACGCCGCTGTCGCTAATTATCGGTCCGATAGGAAGACTGATATCTGAAGTGAAAGATCCGGCGGTGGTGAAACACCTGAATATGGCATACGAAAACGCGCTGAAGATGAACACGCTGATACACAAAGTGCTCGACACTAAGCGCATAGATGCCGACACCGAGACGCTGATGATACTCTCGCAGGTAGATATGGTGCACTTCTGCCACAATATCGTGCAGACGTTTGAAGCGGCATACGAGCAGAAGCATTTTCTCTTTACTGCCGGTGTTGATACGCTGTATATGGATATAGATGTGGTGAAGATGGAGTCGGTCATCAACAATATCATATCGAATGCATGCAAATACTCGGGAGAGAATGCCACTATTGCCGTTGCCATGGAGCGACAGGAGGATAATGTGGTGATACGCATATCAGATGACGGAATTGGCATTGCCGACGATGATATTCCGTTCATCTTCCAGCGACTTTATCAGTCGCCGCGGACGAAAGGTGTGAAAGAAGGCACCGGAATAGGGCTGTATATTGCTAAACAGTTTGTGGAGCTGCACGAGGGGCGAATCACGGTGACTTCGTTGCCGGGTAGTGGCACCGCATTCACCATAGTGCTGCCCATAAAGTGCGCTGCCGAGGCTCAGTTGGCAGAATCGGAGAATATCAATGTGGCGAAGAAGGGGACAATACTTATAGTGGAGGACAACGATGCCATACGCCGCTTTCTCACCGACACGCTCGGTGAAGAATATAATTGCCTTGTGGCAGCCAACGGTCGCGCCGGTCTGGCAGTGTGTGGCAGCGTTACGCCCGACCTGATGATTATCGACTACATGATGCCGGTGATGGACGGAATAGAGATGTGCCGTAGGATTAAGGACAACAAAGTGCTTGCTTGTGTGCCTATTATCATTCTCACCGCTAAGGACGACCCCGACTTGGAGCTGCGAAGTGCTGAGCTTGGAGTGGATTGCTTCATGCCGAAGCCATTTAATGTGCAGGTACTCACTACGAGAGTGCGGCAGTTGCTCAGCAACAAAGACTTGCTGCGAAGTCGTGTGAGAATGGAGGAGATAACTGAGGTGAAGGAGATAGAGGTGGAGTCGAGCGATGAGCGACTGCTTGCCGATGCTGTGAAGCTGATAGAAGACCATATCGACGACTCTGAACTCAATGTGAATTATCTGAGCGAAAAACTCGGCATCAGTCCCAAGCAGCTCTATCGCAAGCTGAAGCAGCATCTTGGCGTGACGCCTGTGGATTTCATCAAGCAGGTGAGAATGAAGAAAGCCGCGATGCTGATACAGCAAAACAAGTTTACCATATCGGAGATAATGTATATGGTGGGATTCTCGTCGTCGAGCTACTTTGCGAAGTGCTTCCAGGCGCACTTTGGCAAGACCCCGCGACAGTATGCCGAAGAGTCGCGCGAGAAGCAGTGATGTGTTACATATATCAAGAAAGCTATCGAAACGGTGGAATTTTATCAAAATGATATAATTGCTGAGTGGCATAAAGTGTTTGGATAAATAATGGAATTATGAAACAGTCGATTGAAAGAATATGGTTTTCTGATGGGAATATTTGTATTCTGACTTCGGAGAATGAACAGCGAAGTTTGCCACTGGAAGTATTCCCTGCACTTTTTTATGCTACAGAAGAAGAACGGCAAGACTATTATTTGTGGGACGACAATCGGAGTATTCGATGGGAGAAAATTGATGAGGATATTCATATTTCAAATTTTTATGATGAAGAGACTGTGGATTATGATAACGAAGTAAATCATTTGTTGTCGAAGTTCCCATATTTAGATTGTCGGGCTTTTGCTGAGCGAATAGGAATGCATTGGACTCTTCTTGAACGATTGAGATTTGGGGTAGTAAAGGCATCGGCATCGACAGTACAAAGGATTCGTGAAGGAATCAGAGCAATAGGCAAAGAGATGTCGGCGGCAGTGTTGTAGGCAAAAAATTTAGTGGTGGATTCATGCCCTTGGGGCTGGGAAAAGTGGGGCGAGGGGGTGGTGTGGGGCTGATTGTCCGGTTTTTTTCCTAATCTGTCCGATTTATGCTTGCGGTGGAGGGAGAATGGTGGTAATTTTGTGATTGAAAATTTTACGCCATTTCATAAACCTGACAACATGAAACTGAAATCATTATTTTTTGTGGCAACTTTTGCCTGTTCACTTGCGATGCAAGCAACCCAATTTGCCCATAGCGGAAGCTCAAAGAGCAAGGCTGTGAATGGTGTCAATGAGGCTGCGGGCGTATATGTGGATAAGCAGGGAGTGATGCGCGATGCTGCGAGCCGCGAGGAGGTGGCATTCTATGGCGTGAACTATACGCTGCCTTTTGCCCATGCCTATCGCGCTGTGAAGGCGCTTGGCATAGAGCCAAAAGATGCCATCGACCGTGATGTGTATCACATAGCCCGACTTGGGCTGAACGCCTACCGCATTCACATCTGGGACGTGGAAATCACCGATGCACACGGAAATCTCATAGAGAATGAGCATCTCGACTTGCTCGACTATCTCATCTCCCGATTGGAGGAGCGTGGAATCAGCGTGATTCTTACCGCACAGACCAACTTTGGCAATGGCTACCCTGAACGTAACCAGCCGACAGGCGGATATTCCTATAATTATGAGAAATGCCGCATGCACGACACTGAGGAGTGTGTGTGTGCACAAGAACGATATGTGGAGAGCCTTGTGCAGCACAAAAACCGTTATTCGGGGCTGACATACGCTGCCGACAACAGCATAATTGCTCTTGAAATCAACAATGAGCCGTGCCATAGCGGTACGCCGGAGGCGGCGACTGCTTACATTAACCGCATGGTGAAGGCTGCACGGAAAGGTGGCTTCAAGAAGCCTCTTCTTTATAATGTGAGCCACAACCTTTTGAATCACACAGCTGCATTCTTCAAGGCAAATGTGCAAGGAACTACCTATCAGTGGTATCCTACCGGTCTTGTGGCAGGGCACACACGCCATGGCAACTTTCTGCCAAATGTGGAGGAATATAACATTCCGTTCAGTGGGGTGAAAGGATTTGACAAGATGGCGCGGGTGGTGTATGAATTTGACCCGGGCGACATAATCGACACCTATCTTTATCCGGCAGTGGCACGCACATTCCGCACGGCGGGTTTCCAGTGGATTACACAGTTTGCCTACGACCCAATAGACATTGCCGACGTAAATACAGAGTATCAGACCCACTATCTCAACCTTGCCTACACTCCCGGCAAGGCGATAGGCATGAAAATAGCGTCGCAAGTGGTGCAGCAGGTGAAGCGAGGAGAAACATTCGCGAAGTATCCACGGGACACCATTTTCGGCGACTTCATGGTGAGCTACACGCAGAATCTTGCCATACTCAACGACGGCAAGCACTATTTCCACACCAATACCACAACGATAGAGCCTAAGAACTTGAAGCAGATAGAGGAAGTGGCAGGAGTGGGAGCCTCACCGATTGTAGCCTATGAGGGTACGGGTGCATATTTTATCGATAAAATCGCAGCAGACACATGGCGAGTGGAGGTTATGCCTGATGCTTTTGTCGTTGCCGACCCATTTGCCAAGCCATCGCCGAGCCGAAAAGTGGCAGTGACCGTGAACAAAGAGCACAACATGACCCTGAATCTGCCAGGACTCAGCGGCAACTATTGCTTCAGAGGCGTGAATGAAGGAAACAAAGCTGAAGGAAAGGCTGTGAACGGCACATTCAGCGTGAAACCGGGCGTTTACATCGTTGGGAGCGACCTGAAGGCAGTTGAGGCCGTAAATCCCATGGATAAGTGCGGCAGCATTGCGATAGGGGAGTTTATAACTCCCAAGCATAGTGAGGTGGAGGGCATAGTGCTTCACACACCTCTCCAAGCAGTGCCGGCAGGAAGCAAGAAAATCAGTATAAAAGCCAAAGTGGTGGGCAGCACAGAGCCTGACTCGGTGGTGGTGTATCCACGGCATATCTCATTCTGGAACGATGTGAATCCACTCTACCGCATGAAGCGCGTGGGCATCTACGACTATGAGGCAGAGGTGCCGGTTAAGGCACGCGATGCTGCGGTGGAGTATAATATTGTTGCGTTTTATGGTGGCAGGGCAACCACTTATCCTCAGGGAGTGGAAGGAACGCCGCTGGCATGGGATTTCACCGACTATCGCTACTACAGCACGCAAGTGAGAGCAGCCGAAGCCCCGGTGGTGCTCGTGAGTGCCGATGCCGGATTAAGCGGCATTGAATCGGCGACCATTCCCAACTATTCGCGTACTTCGGCACGATTCATAGCACGAGAGCCGATAGACCACGATGTGATGGAGTTCACAATGACGTCTGCCAACGACTCCACACAGCTATATCTGCGCAAATATGTGGGTGATGCAATGCGCAATGTGGCAGGAAAAAGCAAACTGTGTGTGGCACTTGGTGCCGTGAAAGGCGTGCAGGAGCTTGATGTGGCATTGATTACACGGTTAGGTATAACATATAGAAAAAGATTGCAGGTTTATGACGGCGGGATTTTTAGCATTGATGTGTCGGAATTGAGGCAGGACTACACTGCGCTCATTCCGGCACCATATCCCGACTTCCTCACGCGGCGTTTCAGCACCGACGCTGTGCTGCCATTAGTTCTCGACGATGTGGAGCAGGTGGAAATCAGCACACCGGCAGTAGCAGCCGATGCGCAAGTGACCGTGCAGCTACGAGGAATCTATGTGGAATGATTGCGAAAACAACAAAAAACTAATATAAACCAAAAAACAGACTAACAATGAACAGTAGAACCAAGCTATGCCGCGTGCTTATGCTTTTGCCATTCTTGGCGATAGCATTGCTGCCACTCAGGGCAAATGCACAAGGCGGAACAAGAACCGTCAGCGGAACAGTGCTCGACGAAGCATCGGAACCATTGATTGGAGCATCGGTTATTGCCCAAGGGAGCACAGCCGGAGCAGCGACCGACATCGACGGAAATTTTAAAATTGTGGTGTCACAAAATGTGAAGAATCTTGAGATAACCTACGTGGGTTATGAGAAAGCCGTGGTTGCTATTCCGGCATCGGGCAAGGTGGAGGTGCAACTCCGTCCCAACGCCCAAGTGATGGACGAAGTGGTGGTAATCGGTTACGGAGTACAGAAGAAAGACGACCTCACAGGCTCCATCTCGACCGTAGGGGAGAAAGACTTCAACCAAGGATTGATTTCTTCGCCCGAGCAGCTTGTGAACGGAAAAGTTGCCGGAGTGCAGATTGTGAACGCCGGCGGTTCGCCGACAGCCGGCAGCACCATACGCATCAGAGGAGGAGCTTCGCTCAATGCCTCCAACGACCCTCTTATCGTGCTCGACGGAGTGCCTATGGAGGTGGGAGGCTCAGTGAGCGGCAGCGGAAACTTCCTCAGCCTTATCAATCCTAACGATATTGAGAGCATGACCGTGCTCAAAGATGCATCATCGACAGCCATCTATGGCTCGCGTGCGTCGAACGGTGTAATCATCATCATCACCAAGAAAGGCAGTGGCAACGACCGTATAAAGGTGAATTTCCAGACCACCAACTCGCTTCAGACCCGCACAAAGGTAGCCGACATGCTCGGCGCCGACGATATGGCAGCCATCGTGAACCAGCTTGGCACCGACAAGCAGAAAGCCCTTATCAACACCGGCTATAACACCGACTGGAATGATGAAATCTACAAGACAGCATTCGGAACCGACAACAACCTGAGCGTTGCCGGCCGCGTAACCAAGGATTTCCCTTTCCGTGTGTCGCTCGGCTACTACAATCAGGATGGTATCCTCAAGACCGACAATGCCACTCGCTACACAGGAAGCATTTCGCTCTCGCCGTCGTTCTTCAACAATTATCTGCGTTTTAACATCAACGGAAAGGGAACAATCAATCAGAACCGCTTTGCCAATCAGTCGGCAATCTGGGGAGGTGCGACCCACAGCCCATTCTCACCGATATATGACGACGATGCCAACAGCCCATTCGGTGGCTACTATGAGGCACACGATGCCAACTACGTGCCCATCACCGGAGCTACGGGCAACCCGGTGGGCTTGCTTATGAACCGCAAGGACACCAGCAAGGTGTATCGCTTGATAGGAAACGTAGATGTGGATTACCGCATGCACTTCCTCCCCGACCTCCGCTTCCATGCCACAGCCGGATATGACTATTCGCAGGGCAAAGGCGACATCTATGTTCCTGCAAGCGCATATCAATACTATAACTCGAAGGGACGTGACTACAGCTACGGTCCACAGAAGAACCAAAACAAGCTGCTCACTCTGTATCTTAACTACAACAAGGAATTCAAGGCAATAAAGAGTACGCTCGATGTGACGGCAGGATATGACTATCAGTTCTGGAAATACACCAATGCCGCTTTCACCGAAGTGAATACTCTTGGCGAGAACCAAGCCACATCGGCAGCAGCCGACCAGCGTCACGCCCTTCTTTCATACTATGGACGTGTGAACTTCTCATTCGACTCACGCTATCTGCTCACAGCCACAGTGCGCCGCGACGGTTCGTCGCGCTTCAGCCCCGATACACGCTGGGGAACATTCCCCTCGGTGGCACTTGCATGGCGACTCTCTAATGAAGCGTTTTTTGAGAGTGTGAAGAAGGTGATGAACGACTTCAAATTGCGCCTTAGCTATGGTGTGACAGGACAGCAAGACGGCATTGCCAACTATAGCTACATGCCAATTTACACCATCAGCCAGCCGGGAGCTGACTATATGTTTGGCGGTACTCCAATCAACACATACCGCCCGGCAGCATACAATGCCAACCTCAAGTGGGAGACTACTAAGGCATATAATGTGGGAATTGACTTCGGATTCCTCAACAACCGCATTGCAGGTACGGTTGATTACTACAACCGCAAGACTGAGGACTTGCTTGCTACCGTCCCGGCAGCAGCTGGAACAAACTTCGACAAGCAGCTGCTTACCAACGTGGGCAACATCAAGAGCAGTGGTGTGGAGATTGCCATCAGCGCAACACCAATACAGACCAATGACTTCACATGGAGTATCAGTGCCAATGCCACCTGGCAGAAGAATGAAATCACCAATCTGAAGCTTAACGAGAATGCAGAGTCGCCCAACACACTGGTGGGAGCTATTGAGTCTCACTATGTGCAGGTGCTTTCGGAGGGCTATGCTCCATATAGCTACTATGTGTATAAGCAAATCTACGATGAGGCAACAGGCTTGCCTATCGAAGGATTATATGCCGACCTCAACGGAGACGGAACAGTTGATTCAAACGACAAATACCGATATCACTCGCCTGCGCCCGACTGGATTTTCGGACTCAGCACTTCGCTGCAGTGGAAGAAGTGGACGCTTAGCACAAGCCTTCGTGCCAATGTGGGCAACTACCTCTACAATGGTATGGCAATGAATACAGGTGCATGGGAGACCGTGTTCTACAACGACTATCAGCTCAACCGCCTTAACAGCAGCTACAACGACACACACTTCAGCACCCGCCAGCATGAGAGCGACCACTATGTGGAGAATGCCTCGTTCCTGAAGATGGATAATCTGCAGATTGGCTACAACTTCGGCAAAATCACCAAGTGGTGCAGCCTTAATGTGTCGGCAATGGTGCAGAATGTGTTTACCATCACCAAATATTCGGGAGTAGATCCTGAATCGCAGAGTGGTATTGATATGACCGTATATCCGCGTCCGCGCATCTACTCGCTCACCATCGGACTTGACTTCTAACCAACTAAACCCAAAAAGAAAGAAAAGATGAAAAAGATAATATTTTCAATATCAATAATGCTGATGGCTGTGCTTGCGGCATGTACCGACGACCTCAATCAGCGACCACAGACCGAGGTTGATGCCGATGCCGTGTATGCCAACCCCGAGAACTATCAGCTTGTGCTTGCCAAGCTTTATGCATCGTTCGTGATAGCAGGGCAAGAGGAGGGCGGAGGCAATGCCGACCTTGCCAGCAACAACGGACACGACTTCCTTCGCGGCTATTTCAACCTTCAGGAAGGCCCTACCGACGAAATGGCAGCTACATGGCTCAGTGGCGACAAAATGGAAGGGCTGTCATATATGACGTGGGACGCAAACGACCCGTGGGTTGCCGATACCTACTATCGTGCATACTACACCATTGCGCTCTGCAATGAATTTCTTCGCCATGCCGGCGATGATGCAATAAGCGGTTTCGGTGCCGACAAGCAAGCCGAAATACGCCAATATCGTGCCGAGGCACGTTTCCTTCGCGCACTTTCCTACTACTTTGTGCTCGACCTTTTCGGCAAGGGCCCGTTTGTTGATGAGACGATGCCGGTGGGAGCATTTACCCCCGAGGCATACACCAATGCACAGCTCTTTGCCTACATTGAGAGCGAACTGAAGGATATTGAGGACCAGCTCGCCGACCGCACGGCAGTGGTCTATGGCCATGCTCCGCAGGGCGCAGCATGGGCACTCCTTGCACGCCTTTACCTCAATGCCGAGGTGTATGGAGCAGGCAATCACTACACCGACTGCGTGACATACTGCAAGAAAGTGATTGCCTCGGGCTACACAATTGCCAAGGACGCTGTGACCTACACAGCCGCCGACGGCAACGAGGTGATAGTGCCGGCATACGCAACTCTCTTCAACGCCGACAACGACAAGCGCACCAATGAGCTTATCTTCAACTTTGTGGTAGATGGCACCAACACAGTGTCGTGGGGCGCAACCACCTATATCGTGTGCGGAGAATGTGGAAACTCAAGTGCGCAGAATGCAGCTGACTACGGACTGACAAGCGGTTGGGGAATGTTCCGTGTGAGAGGTGAGATTCCCGCCTTGTTTGGCGATGTCACAACATCAGCCGACAGCCGTGCAATGTTCTTCACTACCGAGCAGAACCAGTGGCTCGACAAATCAATCGACGACCAGACGTATGGCTACTTTGGAGAAAAATTCTCCAACCTGCGCGACAACGGCGAGCCTGCAAGCGACACCGCAGCCGATGGAGCAAGCATCGACTTCCCGGTGTTCCGCCTTGCCGATGTATATCTCATGGCTGCCGAGGCTGTGCTTCGCGGCGGCTCGGGTTACACCAAGGATGAGGTTCTCGCCTTTGTGAATGAGCTGCGCGAGCGTGCCTATGGCGACCAAAGCGGCAACATCACGAGCCCGGAGCTGACGCTGAGCTTTATCCTCGACGAGCGCGGTCGCGAGATGTGGTGGGAGTGCACCCGCCGCACCGACCTTATCCGATACGGACTCTTCACCGGCGGCACCTATGTGTGGCAGTGGAAGGGAGGCGTGGTTGACGGACGTGCAACCAACAGCCGCTACAATGTGTATCCGATTCCGACAGCAGAGCTTTCGGCAAATCCCAACCTGAAGAATGAAAACTATTAATCATTACCGAATAAGATGAAAAAGTTAAATTATATAATATTGGCATTGACAGCCATTGTGGCTGCCGCCTGTAGCAAGGACGGTGATTTCCTCACCACCACTGGCGCCGACAGCGTGACAATCGACGGTTCGGGCGACATTGTGCTCACCTATGACAACGCCGACGCTCTTGCCCTCACGCTCTACTGGAGCGAGAATGGCACGCTCTCACTGAGCAACCCGCTCGTGAAAGCTCCCGATAACGCCACAGTGAATACCGTGGAGTTCTCTGATACCGAAGATTTCGCACGCAGCACAGGTATTCAAGCCGACGCAGGTGTATATGCAATGCAATTCACTGCAAAGCAGCTTAATTCGCTCATCTCGCGCGTGGGCTTCACCGAGGCAGTGGAGAAGCCACTCTACATTCGCATAAAGTCGCAGCTTGGCAGCAACATTGCCCCCACCTACAGCAATGTGCTCAAGCTGAACGTGACTCCCTACGTTATCGACATGAGCGTGGGCTTCATTCTCGACAGCAACCAGAGCGAGACAGGTGCTACACTCGCCTCACCGGCATCGGACGGTATCTATAAGGGCTTCATGGGAGCTGCAGGCTGGTACAACTGGTATTTGCGCGAGGGCGACGGCACAACTTGGGGCAACCTGGGCGTGGATGGCTCGGAGTTCCGCATGTCGAGCGACGATACCAAGTGGAACTTCTGGTTCCCCGGCCTTGAAGGCTGCTACTATGTGATAGTAGATACCAAAGCTGCCGAGTGGAGCGCACTTCTCATTCCGGCTCTCACGGTGAGTGGCGACATCACGGGCGAGATGACCTTCAACCGCAAGCAGAACACCTGGACTCTCACCTACAATGCCGCAACAGCCGGCACCGCCAAGATAAAGATTGCCGGTGTGGGCAAACAGTATAATGTAAGCACCAGTACTGACGATGCAGCTGCAATAGATACTAATGTGGGATTTGGTGCAAGCGGCTCGCAGATAACATTTGGAACAGATGCAAGTGAAATCAGCGTGAACGTTCCTGCGGCAGGCGAGGTGACACTCACACTCGACCTCAGCAACCCCAATGAATGGACTTGCGAGGTACAGCAGGGTGCCGGAGAGCCTGTGGAAGAGGTGCAGAAGTATCTCTACCTTGTAGGTATTGATGACGGAATATCAGGCAACTGGACTTTCGACAACACCATCAAGCTCTATAATGAGGACGACCTGAACTATGCAGCAGTGTGCAACGTAAATTCATTGTGGGGCTATCAGGTAGCAACAGAGATTGACAACTGGACGAGCGTGTATAAGATGGTTGATGGTGATGCGGCTGGTGGTACACTCGCTATGGGTGGACCGAACAATATCCCGGCACCTACACCCGGACTATATCTCATCAATGTATCGCTCAAGTATCTCACTTACAGTACAATGGCAGTAACAGGCGTGCAATATACCGGTATTGCCGACAATTGGGACTTGCACGACATGACTCCGACGGAGACACCGGGCGTATATACAGCCGATATCGACATTACAGCCGCTTCGTCGTGGGGATTCCAGATAATACTCAATGGTGATTGGGGACAAAAATTCGGCGGAAGCAACGGCGAACTGTTCTATCTTGGAGCAAATATCACCGATGATGCAGCGATGGCAGGCAAGACTTGCAAGCTCACTGTGGATCTTTGCAAATGCACCTATTCGCTCACCGAGAAATAACACTCAACCGCATTGATGGGTTGAGGACAAAGACCCTCGACCCATCAATGAATACTACACATAGATTGAAATAAACTGTCAATAATAGAAAGGAGAAAGATATGAATTTCATTAAGAATATTGCTGCGGTGGCAGCGTGTGTGGCACTTGCATCGCTCAGCTCGTGCACACAAGACAGCCCCATAACACAAGGTGGAACCAAAGAGGAGCCACAACCAATTGACCGCACGGCATTCGCCAAGGGTGCCGATGTGAGCTGGCTCTCGCAGCTTGAGGCAGAGGGCTACACATTCAGCAATGCTGCCGGAGTGCAGAAGGAGTGTATGCAGCTGCTCAAGGAGGACTGCGGAGTGAATGCCATTCGCCTGCGTGTGTGGGTGAATCCCGAGAAGGGCTGGAACAACATCGACGATGTAGTGTATAAGGCTCGCCGTGCCAATGCACTTGGGCTGCGGCTAATGATTGATTTCCACTTCAGCGACACTTGGGCTGATCCGGGAAACCAGATTACACCGGCTGCTTGGGCCGACTATGACCTCGACCAACTCAAGGAGGCTGTGGTAGATCATGTGAATGAGATGCTTTCGAAGTTAAAAAAGCTTAATATTGAGCCGGAATGGGTTCAGATAGGCAATGAAACGCGTGGCGGAATGTTATATCCAATAGGGGCGTATAGCAATGGTGCATCTTATGCGGCGCTTGTAAATGCGGCATACGATGCCATCAAGGCTGTGTTCCCCGAAGCTTTGGCGATAATACACCTCGACAGCGGTAACCGTCTGGATCTCTACACCCGCATCTTCGGAACGCTGCAGGCGAATGAAGGCAAATACGACATGATTGGTATGTCGCTCTACCCCGAGGCCGACAACTGGGAGACAATGGCTGCCACTTGCATCAGCAACATCAACACCGTGGCTCAAACTTATGGCAAGCCGGTGATGATTTGTGAGGTGGGAATGGGCTACACTGAGGGTGAAGTGTGCAGCAAGCTCATCGCCAAGCTTATGAACGAGGGTGGAAGCAACCTCAAGGGTATTTTCTATTGGGAACCTGAGGCTCCAGCGGGCTACAATGATGGCTACAATAAGGGCTGCTT
>CALZFJ010000012.1 GCA_945645715.1 uncultured Prevotellaceae bacterium
CCGTCGGGAGTGCCTGAGAGACGATGCGGAAAATCATCATCGGTGAAATAAGAAACTCCTATGTTGTTCTTGTTGATAAATTCAAGTTCCTTTTCGGTGCTTTCGAGCAGCCTGCTGCGATAAGCATCATCGAGAATGCGACTTTTCACCTGGAGCGTAGCAGCAAGTTCCGCTTTTTTCATCTCAAAGAAATCTCGCTCCGAGGGAATAATGTCGAGAATTTGCCGTGCAAGGTCACACCCCATTCCACGAATGGATGCAAATGCAATGCGATATTTCAATTGGTCATTCACTACCCTTATAATTATAAATATTGCTTAAACGCCTCGGCAAGCACCTCTCCTCTCGACAATTTACCTCCTTCGAGGCACACACAACTCACGAGCGCCTTGATTGAGAGTTCACCTGTCATTTTATTATATATTTCCTGATGGAAGATGAAGCGTACGCCTTTCATTTCCACCCACAGCTTGCTCAGCATCACATCGCCACTGCGCAAAGGCGTCTTGTAATCCACCTCTATGCGGTTGAGCACGGGGTCAATTCCATTCTCTTGCATCTTGCGGAACGAAAAGCCTGCCATATTGCAAAATTCGTGACGTGTATGTTCCAGATAGTGCAAGTAGTTGGCATTATTCACGATGCCTTCACTGTCGATTTCGTAGTCACGCACCTTCATCTCGAGCATGAATATATATTTTTCTTGTGCCATATTCTTTTTTTGTGTCTTTTACATTCGCAAAGTTACAAAAAATTGGAATAACTCGCATATATTTCTTTATCAGCTGCCACAATGTGCATGTATTATTGCTCATCTGCAACCTCTGATTTATTGCCAAAGTGATAAAATATTTTGTAATTACAATATTCATTACTACCTTTGACCCACAATTTTCGAAAGATAGAATTATATGAAACGGTTTTTGTCTTTTCTTTGGCTTGCCTTGGTCAGCATATCATCAAGTGTTGCCTATCCCTGCACCTCGGCTATTATTGCGGCTCATAAGACTACTGATGGGCGTCCACTCCTATGGAAGCATCGCGACACCGGTGAGGAAAATAACAAGGTAGAACGCACACCTGCGACTGACGGATCCTTTGAATATGTGGCTGTGTATAATGCCAGCGACTCGCTTTGCCGCGAAGCTTGGATGGGCTATAATTCCCAAGGTTTTGCCATTATGAACACAGCCTCTTACAACCTTAACAACGACACCATAAAAGATATGGATAAGGAGGGGCTGGTGATGGCTGAAGCTTTAAGAAAATGCCGCACAGTCGATGACTTTGCTATCATGCTCGACACGCTTCCAAAGCCTCTCGGTGTAGAAGCTAATTTTGGCGTGATTGACGCTAATGGTGATGGTGCCTACTTTGAATGTGGCAACTTCAGCTATCTGCGCTTCAACTTGAAAGATGCCCCCGATGGTGTGCTGATGCGCACCAATTACTCTCACAGCGGTCGCCCCGACGATGGCTATGGCTATATTCGCGAGCAGAATGAACATTGCCTTATGGCTCCTCACATCGAAAATGGCGATTTCACGCCCCAATTTCTCACCGAAACGATGTCGCGCACATTTTTCAACAGCTATCTGGGCAAGGACTATACCAATAGCGGTGACAGCGTAATTGTGGATATGGACTTCATTCCACGCCGTAGCTCTACTGCCACTATTGTGATTGAGGGAGTAGCTAAAGGCGAAGACCCCCTGCTCACAATGATGTGGATTGGTTTGGGCTATCCTCCTTGCTCGTCAATAAGATCGGTATTTCTCGGGGAAGGTGGTGTGCCGTTGGAATTGTGCGGAATCACACCCGAAGGGCACTCACCACTCTGTGATAATGTTGTGGCTATGAAGCACAAGGTGTTTCCTGTGTCACGCGGAAATGGAAAATACTATCTCCATCTCCACCTGCTCTATAATCAGGAGGGCACCGGCTTTGCCCAACAAGCTATTCGTGACAATGTTTCTCAATATCGCATTGGTTACATCAAGCGACAGAATCGTGCAAAATCACTAAACAAGAAAAAATAATATTATTATGTGGATAAATGCTCTTATAACGATTGGAATGCTCATCATCTCTAACATCTTTATGACGTTTGCATGGTATGGGCACTTAAAGCTGCAAGCATCGGGTATAAGTTCAAATTGGCCTCTGTGGCTTGTTATAATTTTCTCATGGGGAATTGCGCTTGCCGAGTATTCATTTCAGGTTCCAGCCAACCGCATTGGCTTCGTTGGAAACGGCGGTCCGTTCACTCTGATGCAGCTAAAGATACTTCAGGAGGTGATTACGCTTGTAATATTCACGGTGTTCACAGTGGTGTTCTTTCGCGGTGAAACGCTCCAGTGGAATCATTTTGCAGCTTTTGCCTGCCTGATACTTGCAGTGTATTTCGTATTCATGAAATAAGCGAGCCATGGAATTGTCTCAGCCATTCAATATCACAAGCAGTCGCTACTATCGACTTCTTGTCAAGGCGTATATGAGCCGATTGTGGTGGCTCTATGCACTGCCTTTCATCGCTATTATTGTGACAGGTGCCATTCTGAGCGATGTAAGATTTCTGTTTCTTCTGCTGATTTATGCCTTCATTGTGGTGCCTATGGCTTTTACGTTTGCACTTATCAATTATGGCTTGCATCCCGTGAGCCGCTATTCAATATTGCTGAAGCGTGCAACCGTGAATGCCGACAGCATTGAGTTTCATTTCGTAGATGATGACGGAAATGTAAAATCAAGTGCAAAAGTGATATGGAATGAAGTGGCGAGGATCAAGGCAACATCAGAAGAGCTACTCCTTCAGCTCACCGAATCGGGCTACCGCTTCATTGCAATTCCTTATACCGCATTTAGCTCGCCGGAGCAATTGAAAGACTTCTTGAGAATATTGAGCGCACCAAATTGATACTTTTTTATGCTCTATTTGGTCGCATTTGCCGCAAAATTGTGAAAAATATCGAATTTTCAGCTAAAATATTTGTAGTATAAAAAAATTCGTTCTATTTTTGCACAAACGTCGAAAACAGAAAATTATTTTGTTATCGACATAACAAATAAAATTTTTTAACAACAAAACTTATTATTGCCTATCGAAACATCATTACTCTATTAACAACAAGATTTTATAGTAATGGAAGAATTGTATGTAATGACCGATGAGTTGTTGGTCAAACTATACTCCGAGGGCAATAACGAAGCTTTTGACACTCTTATTGAGCGGCATAAGGATAAATTGTATGCCTATATCTTTCACTCAGTGAAGGATTCCGACATAGCCAACGATATTTTCCAGGAGACTTTCATCAAGGCAATCACCACAATTAATCAAGGACGCTACACCGAGAATGGCAAGTTTTCGGCATGGATTAGCCGTATTGCACACAATCTTATCATCGACTTTTTCCGCCAGGAAAAGTCAGAAAATCTGCAATCGTGCGACCTTGAAGATGTAGATATTCTCAATCGCAAAGAGCTAAGTGAGGAGACAATCGAAGACGCAATCATCACTCATCAGATTCATGCCGACATTCGCCGTATTGTCAAGGCTCTCCCCGAAAGCCAGCAAGAGGTGCTCGTGATGCGTTACTACAAGAATATGAGCTTTAAGGAAATTGCCGATGCTACCAACGTGAGCATCAACACAGCTCTTGGACGTATGCGCTATGCAATACTCAATATGCGCCGAATTGCCGAGGAAAACAACATTGTTCTCACCGCAATTTAGTAAGACATAATAAATCCTTTTGTGGAAATTGCATTTTTTCTGCATTATTCCACAATAAAGGCACAAGTGGGTTCGTTATAATTGTGTAACAAATCAAAACTCATGTTGCCTATGGATAAAAGCTTTACTCTTGAAAAATCAACAACCGATAAGTTGGCAGTTGCAGGCAAAGTGCGTCAATCGACAATCAACTTTATCAAGCAATTTGCACGGGCTTATTCCTACGAAAGAAGATTAAGTTTGTCGCTCGGAGGGTTCATTGCCAATTAAGCTGAATCTTCTCTTCTCGAAAAATTTTGATGAGGTACATCATTTTCGATGTGCCTCATTCTGTTTATCACATTAAACTATTGCGCAAATGATATTTTATCAATAAATTTGCAGCTAAATGGGGTCAGCACCCTGATATTTATATAATGATGAAACACTTGTTATCTACAATACTCTTTTCTGCCTTTGTTATAATCCTATCAGGTTGTAATAAGGATTTTGAGGTGACTTCACTCGAACTCTATCCAAGTTCGGTAGAGACCACCCCGCTCGACACAATTCAGATTTCATTTGCTATGGAATACATCGGCGGCGATTTCAAAGACCCCAATCTGATTTCTCCGGTATGGGAGTCGAGCAACCCCGACGTCGTGAAAGTAGATGATATGGGAAAAATCTACACCCTCACTCCAGGAAATGCCGATATAACGATGTCGTGTGGAGGTGCCTCGGCTATGTGTAAAGTCACAGTTGTTAGCGACAATGAGCCTCGCTGAATGTCTTTTTATCACTCAAGCCGAGTGTTTTGTGACAATTTTTCATTTTCATGCGAAAAAATTTGCTAAATAGTTTGCAAATAAACAAATTTAATATACCTTTGCAAGCACAAAAAGAATTTCTAATGAGACATTTCAACGCATATTATTTCTTCTTTTACTTTTATTTTCAAAAATAAAGGGCGAGATTTTATGCAACAATTTGTTTTGATAATGATTAACGATATAAAATCCCGCCACACGATGACGGGATTTTTTAATATAGTAAAAAATGAAGAAAAGAATTGCAATACAAGGTGAACCTGGCTGCTTCCACGATGCTGCTGCTCGATATTTCTTCTCAAATGAGGAGGTGGAGACTATTCCTTGTGAGACGTTTATCGGTATGTTCGACTTGCTGCGGACCGACGCCTCTCTACTGGGAATTGTAGCCATCGAAAACACCATTGCCGGCAGCCTGCTTCAAAATCACGAGCTGCTGCGCCAGAGCAATCAAACGATTGTTGGAGAATACAAGATGCACATATCACATGTGCTCGCAGCCCTTCCCGGACAATCGATAGATGAACTCACCGAAGTGAACTCACACCCTATGGCTCTCATGCAATGTGAGCAATATCTACTTCGCCACCCGAATATGAAAATGGTGGAGCGAAACGACACTGCAGGCAGTGCACGCGAAATTGCCCAAAAGAAACTCACCGGGCATGCCGCCGTGTGCGGAAAATACGCTGCCGAGCTTTATGGCTTGAACATTCTTGAAGAAGGAATCCAGACCAATAAGCGCAATTTCACCCGATTCCTTATTATTGCCGACCCTATCGAGGCTCCGGCTCTAACTCAAGGAAAACAGGTAAATAAAGCTTCACTCGTCTTCACTTTGCCACACACTCATGGCAGCCTGTCGAAAATCCTCACTATCTTCTCTTTCTACGATATCAATCTCTCCAAAATTCAGTCGTTGCCCATTATAGGGCGTGAATGGGAATACCGATTCTATATTAATCTCACTTTCGACGACTATACACGCTACCGCCAATCAATCGATGCGGTACGTCCTTTAATCAATGATTTCAAAATTTTAGGAGAATATGCCGAACACTCAACAATCGAATAAAATTACCCCGGCTCAACGTGTGAGCGAGGTTAAAGAATACTATTTCTCGAAAAAGCTTCGTGAAGTAGCCCAGCTCAATGCAGAGGGAAAAGATATTGTTTCCCTTGGAATTGGCGGTCCCGACCGTCCACCACATAAAGATGTAATTGACACTTTGTGCACCGAAGCTGCAAAGCCCGGAAATCATAGCTATCAGCCCTATGTAGGTATCCCTGAGCTAAGAGAGGCTTTTGCCGCATGGTACAAGAAGCACTACGATGTCGATCTCGACCCAAAGAGTGAAATACAGCCCCTAATTGGCTCAAAAGAAGGAATCCTGCACATATCGCTTGCATTCCTAAATCCGGGTGACGGCATGCTTATCCCTAATCCCGGCTACCCTACCTACACATCAGTAAGTCGACTTGCCGGAGCTGAAGTTTTCAACTATAATCTCACTGAAGAAAACGGCTGGGAGCCCGATTTTGCTGAATTGGAAAAACTGCCGCTTGAGCGCATAAAGCTCATGTGGGTGAATTATCCTCACATGCCCACCGGCAAGAGTGCCTCTATGGAGCTTTACAAGCGAATTGTGGATTTTGGCCGCAAGCATGGAATAGTTATCGTCAATGACAATCCCTATAGCTTCATTCTTAACGATAACCCTATCAGCATGCTCAAAGTGGAAGGAGCAAAAGATATTGCTATCGAGATGAACTCCCTCAGCAAGTCGCACAACATGGCTGGCTGGCGCATAGCAATGCTTGCCTCAAATCCCCAGTTTGTACAATGGATTCTGAAGGTGAAATCAAACATCGACTCGGGGCAGTTCAAACCAATGATGCTTGCTGCTGTAAAGGCTCTGGAATGCGACGATGAATGGTATGCCGAAGTAAATGCCACTTATGCGCGTCGCCGTGTGATTGCCGAGAAAATTATGCACGCTCTGGGCTGCACTTTCGACCCTGAGCAGAGGGGACTTTTCCTCTGGGGGCGTATTCCCGACGAAGAATCCAGTTCAGAGGCTTTTGCCGACCGTATTCTCTACGGCGCTCGCGTATTCCTCACTCCCGGCTTCATTTTCGGTTCGAATGGCGAGCGATTCATTCGCATTTCACTCTGTGCTACCGAAGACCGCATGAATGAAGCTCTTGAAAGAATTAATAATTTCATCAAATAGACTGAATATTAACTAAACTATCATAACATTATGGAAGATTTAAAACCCATCATTCTGCCAGGCGTAAGCTCGCAGAAACCAATGATTATCGCAGGTCCTTGCAGTGCCGAAACTGAAGAGCAGGTCCTCACAACTGCCCGCGAACTTGCTGCTAATGGTATTAAGATATTCCGCGCCGGAATCTGGAAACCTCGCACCAAACCGGGAGGCTTCGAAGGTATCGGCGTAGAGGGTCTTGAATGGCTCAAGAAGGTGAAAGCAGAAACCGGTATGTATGTGGCAACTGAAGTCGCAACCAAGGCTCATGTAGAAGCTGCAGTTGCCGCAGGTGTGGATATCCTTTGGATTGGAGCACGCACTTCAGCCAACCCATTTGCAATGCAGGAAATTGCCGACGCTCTTGTAGGCATTGATACTATTGTCCTCGTTAAGAATCCCGTAAATCCCGACCTCGAATTGTGGATTGGAGCTATGCAACGCATCTACAATGCCGGAATACGTCGCCTCGGTGCAATTCACCGTGGTTTTAGCTCCTATGGCAAACATCTCTATCGCAACTTGCCGCAGTGGCACATTCCTATGGAACTCGGTCGCCGTATTCCCAACTTGCCCATTTTCTGTGACCCGTCGCATATTGGCGGTAAGCGCGAACTCGTTGCTCCGCTCGCACAGCAGGCTGTGGATATGGGATTTGAGGGCTTGATTATTGAGTCGCACTGCGACCCTGATTGCGCATGGAGCGATAAGAGCCAGCAGGTAACACCCGATGTGCTCAATTACATTCTCAATATGCTCGTTCACCGCGATACCAAGCAAACCACCGAGAACCTCACTCTTTTGCGCCAGCAAATCGACCAAGTAGATAACGAACTCCTTGAGATACTCAATAAGCGTATGCGCATATCGAGAGAAATTGGACAATACAAAAAGGAGCATAGTATGCAGATTGTGCAAATCGGCAGATACGATGACATTATTAAATCGCGCATGAAACTTGCCGAAGAGATGGGCATGAGTCCTGATTTCATGAAAGATGTGCTTGTGGCTATCCATGATGAGTCGGTGCGCCAGCAGGTAGAAGTGTTTAACGACCGAACAAGATAAAGAAATAAAGCTATGAGAATCCTTATTCTTGGAGCAGGAAAAATGGGCTCTTTTTTCAGCGATGTGCTGAGCTTTGAGCACGAAGTGGCGGTGTTCGACATCGACAAGGAGCGACTGCGCTTCACATTCAATGCTTTGCGTTTCAGCAACTACGATGAAATTAAAGAGTTTAATCCTGAGCTGCTCATTAATGCTGCAACGGTGAAATACACCATCGATGCTTTCCATAAAGTGATGCCTTATATTTCAGAGACTTGCATACTCTCTGACATTGCATCGGTGAAGACCGGTCTGCCTGAATTTTACAAGGATTGTGGACACCCGTTTGTGAGCACTCACCCTATGTTTGGCCCTACTTTCGCTTCACTTAGTAATCTTTCGAGTGAAAATGCAATTATCATCACTGAGAGCGACCATCTGGGCAAGGTATTCTTCCGCGACCTGTATAATAGCCTTCACCTCAATGTGTGTGAGTACAGCTTTGAGCAGCACGATGAAACCATTGCATTCTCGCTCTCTATTCCTTTTGCCAGCACTTTGGTGTTTGGCAGCGTGATGAAGCATCAAGATGCACCCGGAACCACCTTCAAGCGCCACATGGCGATTGCTCGTGGACTGATGTCGGAAGATGACTATCTCCTTCAGGAGATTCTCTTCAACCCTCACACACCCGAACAGCTCGACAAGATTATTGACCGGCTATCTACATTGCGTGAGATAGTGGTAAATCGCGATGCCAAGAACATGAAAGCCTTCCTCGATGAAGTGCGTACCAATCTGAAGTGATTATCACTAAAAGCACAATTAACCCCGACAATTCAATCACTGAAATTGCCGGGGTTAATTATATGATCTATTTATTTCAACTCTTTAGAAGCGCACACCAAGCGAAACCACTACCCTATTGCTGTGTGATGTCAGTTTCGATTTTGGAGAATCCACCACACTTTGTGTCATAGAATCAACGTAAGATGAGAATGCGTGATACTCTCCTTCTTTCTTCTTGTGAACGTATGCCATATCGGCATAGAAATTCTTGTAGCGATAGCCGAGTCCGCAAGTGATATACTGTGTTGATTTGTCGAATACGTATGCCGGAGTTGTAGATACTGTGAACACTTCAATCCGGTCGTTGTAGGCATTTTCATTGACGGGTGATTGCTCGTAACAGTATCCGGCACGCACACTGAATTGCGGTGTCAGGCGGTATTCACCACCCACTCTGAAGATGTTCACGTTCTTGTAGTAGTCTTTAAAGTCTTGCTTCAACTGATTGTCATACATTCTGTCGTCACCACTATAATACAATCCCGAATAATCGCGGCGCTCATAGTCGAAACTTACGATACCTTTTCTGCCGATAACGAAAGCTGCGCTTGCCATATACTTCCACGGAGTGCGTATCTTATACCACCACTCATCAAGATAGCCCTGATTGGTTTGGTCGTCATAGCCGTAGGCTATAGCATTCGGATCGTTGGGAGTGTAATCGGCGCTGGCATAGGTGATGCTCTCATCTTTCAAAGAATAATATGTAGGAGTGTGGAAAGCAACGCCAAGTCGCACTTCATTAATCGGCTTGATAATCACTCCCAGCTTGAAGTTATATCCTGTGCCAAATGTGTGAAGGCTATTTACGATGCCATAGTTTGCTTCGCCGGTGGTTTGTCGTCCGGTATCTTTGATTCCGTCGCCGTCGGGTTCAAATTCTTCGATTATTCCATTTGTGACGGTTTCACCATAATATGTGGTAGATTTATAGTCGAGATCGGTTATCCCGAAGCCCATACCCCAATATACCACATTCGCAATATTGCCTCCGAAGTTGATGTTGAATTGATCTACCCCACCGGTTTCATGAGCCTCAAACTCGCTACTGATGGCTGAGTTTTGTCCGCTCAAGCCCTGGAACCGCCCCGCGGCGTTAGGGTTAATGAGGCAAGAGTTATATGCCAGAATCGACATCCACGGCGCATTTGAGTCATAATATGGGTCCCAAGAACTCGGTGATGAATTGTCAAGATCGTCGGCTCGCCAATTCTCGGCATTTGTGTAAGATGCAATATTATCGGTGAGTGATGAACTTTGGCGTCCTATTCTTCCATTGAAATGACGATTGAAAGACACCGGACGTGTGTAGGTGAGACCGATATTCAAGTTGGGAACTATCTCTGAATCGAGCTTGAATGCCCCTATATAACCGAAGTTATTGCATGCCACCTTAAACTGGTTGGTTGTGATGCCCGAACCGTCTTTTACCGATTGCGCATCAAAATCCACAGTTACGCCTACATCGCTGCTGCGATACACTCCAATTCCACCCGGATTCTGGTCGAGCACAGTGAGGTCACCTCCAAGAGCACCAAATGCACCACCCATCGAGAGGAAGCGAGCTGTTCCCCGAAGGTCTTCTTGCGACATCTTAAATACATCGGTAGCAGCTTGAGCCATCATCATTGATGGAATGGCGCAAAGCAAAGCCGGAAATATTTTCTTATATATCTTTTGCATAATTTGATTTCAAATTTAGGTTTTGCAGAAAAAGTGTGTTACTATACTGTATGTATTGAATATTATATCATTTCAACTAACGGCGATGTCCTCCCCCACCACGTGAGCCACCCGATGAACCTGAGCTGCGTCCGCCACCACTGAAGCTACCTGAGCTTCTGCTTCCGCTATAGCTATTATTGTTATAGTTGTTGTAGTTGCGCTGAGTGCTTGTATTCTCAGTGCGAGTAGCATTGCTTCTTGTGTTGCTTGTAGATGGACGACGATAAACGCCTCTATTGCTGCTATTTGAGCGTCGGGTGTTGCTTGACCCTGAATTGACGCGCACATTGCCTCCACGGCCTGCAGTGCTGCCACTGGTAGAAACGCTTGCCGGGCGACGTCCGTTTGTTGAAGAGCTGTTTGAAACGATATCACCAATGCGTGTTCCACCAGCCGGGCGACGTCCACCGGTACTGATACCCGACCCTGCGGTACGACGACCCTGTCCGTTGCTGTATCTGACAGGATTATGAGCTATGTGATTGCCATGCCAGCCATAAGATGGTACACATCCATGACCCCAATGTGGAACCGGCGGATACCAATATGCGTGGTGATGGTGGTGGTAGTAGTAGGGATAATGCCATGAATAACCATAGAAGAACGGATCGTAGAAAGAGAGATAGAATGGGTCGTAACCCCAATGATAGTAGCTATATCCAGGCCATGGGTCATAATAGCCCCACGATGGGGTATAGAGGAATGTGCTTACAGTGAGTGGTGAATATGTAGGAGTTCCAACTACGATATTAACACTTGGGCGAGTATATACATACAAGTCCACCAAATCAGGGTCGCTCGATTCAATCACTACCGAGGGATTATGGAATCGCTTTATGCGCTCAGTGTATTGGAATGTATCATCATCGGTATAAGTGGAATCGGCGGCATAGCTTGCCGTATCGCTTTGTGCATAATATTCACCACGGCGGTTATATTCATCTACATCGCGCTCGGCGATATAATTCTCGCCTGAGAAGCTGCGGCCGGCATATTCTTCTACAACATTATTCTCTGCTACGGGCTGCTGTACTTGTTTCTTATCTTTGCTGTTGCTCGATGAGCTATCGAAATAAATGTCGTCGAAGTCTTGCGCCCCAATCAAGTTGCTGAAGCCAAATCCGACAACTCCCATTAATATCAAAAGCCTGTGTTTCATAATTATTTTCGGTTTAAATGATTCTCAATTTTCTTATTAGATACAAAGTTAAAGAAAAAGTTTAACACCAATGTATTAATAGCCTCGAAAATTATATTAATTTGTCCTAAAAGGGCAAATAATGACACAGCCACTTAAATTCCTACAGTTGTCATTAACCTGAATTGTGCTTTTTTTGTATCGGTAGTGTGCGTTTTTCATAGATTATGTGTATTTTTGCATCGTGAAACTTTGCCACACAGTGTGTGGTGAAAATAAACAATTGAGTGAAGTGGAAAAGAATAATGAGAATTTGAGCTTCTTCAAGAAGCACCCTATATTAGTAAATCTGATGGCAATTTGCCTTGCCACATTCTTGTTGTGTACCATTGCTATGATTGGCTTGGATATTTTCACAGAGCATGGAAAATACAAGACTGTCCCCGATGTGAAACGACTTCAGTTGAGCGATGCCATTGCAAGAATTGAGTCGGCAGGCTTCAGATGTGAGATTACCGATTCAACATACAACGAAAATTTCCCTCTTGGCTCTGTGATTGACCAAGAGCCTAAATCGGGGTCTGAGGCAAAATCACTTCGTACTATTTACCTTAGCCTGAATGCTTCGAGCCCTCGATTGGTTGCATTGCCAAATCTTAACGATATGTCGGTGCGACAGGGTGAATCCACACTCATTGGTCTTGGATTCCGTAATGTTACTATAACCCGTGTGCCTTCGCCATATAAGGACTTGATTTTGAGTATTACCGCTGATGGTCGCTCCATAACATCGGGCACAAAGTTGCCTCTATCTGCCCGCATTAACCTCACAGTTGGCGATGGCGAAGATCTTGAGCTAACCACTAACGACTCAATAGAAGCGGTTAATACCGATGATTTCGATCTCGATTTCTAATATTGCTCACCTCGGTTTTAAGTTTCATTTCAAAACTATGCTAACGACATTCACGTTGTTTGCATTTCGACCGAAAGCATCATTTTTATTGACAAAATTATGGATGATTCTGAATATAATTCAATAGAAAACGACGACATTTATCAACCTGACTATATCGATGGCGAACGTGAGCTTTGGGAACATCACCACTTTGTCGCCGACAAAGGACAAGCTCTCCTTCGCATCGACAAATATCTCGTCACTCGCATCTTCGGGACCTCTCGCAACCGCATTCAGCAGGCTGCTGAGGCTGATTGCATCATTGTGAATGGTAAACCGGTAAAATCGAATTACCGTGTGAAGCCTCTCGACGACATTCGAGTGGTTATGGATCGTCCTAAATATGAGAACGAAATCATTCCCGAAGACATTCCGCTTGATATTGTTTATGAAGATGACGACCTGCTTGTGGTAAATAAGCCGGCAGGACTGGTTGTGCACCCCGGGCACGGCAATTACTCAGGCACTCTGGTTAATGCACTTGCCTATCATTTCAAGGATAATCCCGAATACGACGTAAACGATCCGCGAATGGGGCTCGTTCACCGTATCGACAAGGATACATCGGGACTTCTCGTTATTGCCAAAACGCCCGATGCTAAGACTGCACTGGGCAAGCAGTTCTTCAATAAAACCACTAAGCGACAATATGTTGCGCTTGTTTGGGGAGAAATGGAAGCTGTCGATGGCACTATTGTGGGCAATATCGCACGCAACCCAAAGGATCGCTTGCAAATGGCTGTATTTCCTGAAGATAGCGGTATTGGAAAGCATGCCGTCACACACTGGCACACAATTGAGAACCTTCGTCACGTTGCACTGGTGCAATGTCAGCTCGAAACAGGACGCACCCACCAGATTCGTGTACACATGAAGCACATAGGTCACCCGCTTTTCAACGATGAACGATATGGCGGCGACGTGGTGCTGCGCGGCGTAAATTCGGGAAAATATATGCAATTCATCAAGAATTGCTTTGCTGTGTGTCCGCGTCAGGCACTCCACGCCAAGACCTTGGGATTTGTTCACCCGCGCACCCGGCAACAAATGGATTTTGACAGCCCCATTCCCGATGATATGCAACAACTTATCACGAAGTGGGAAAACTACATCACGGCAAAAGATGACCAATGAGAATAAATATTTCAGCAAAAAAGTTTTCCTATTCCAACTTTTTTGATTAACTTTGAAAAAAGTATGTATAACTAATACACGTTATATGGATTGTAATGAAATAAAAGTTCCTGCAGAATTTTCAGATATTTGCCCTTTTAGCGACGAAGTATTTCACAGCGAAATGGCAAAGTTAGTTGAAGAACCGGGCTTCAAGCATGCCGTCACCTATGCTATGCCCAATATCGACTACGACCAGTTCTGCCAACAGCTCCTTAAAATCACCAACAAACGAGATTTCCAGATTGGCATTATGCACCCATTCCTCGAAATGCTCGAGCACAAGACTACTGCCGGCGTTTCATGCAGCGGGACAGAGATGATTGACGATAATGCTCCCAATGTTTTCATCACTAATCACCGCGATATCGTGCTCGATGCCTCTTTCCTGAACATAAATCTTATTCGCCAGAATAAGCCTACTACCGAAGTCGCCATTGGTAACAATCTTCTTATCTATGATTGGATTTCATCACTGGTGCGACTTAACCGCAGTTTCATTGTGAAACGTGATATGAGTAAGCGTCAGACCTTTGAGGCTGCACAGCAGCTTTCGGGCTACATTCATTTCACATTAACACAGAAAAAACAGTCGGTTTGGATTGCCCAGCGCGAAGGCCGCTGCAAAGACAGTAACGACCGTACACAGGAGAGTCTCATAAAAATGCTTGCTCTTGGTGGCGGAAAGTGTCTCATTCAAAGCCTCAAGGAAATCAATCTTATGCCGGTGTCGATCAGCTATGAATTTGACCCCAACGATTATCTCAAAGCAAAGGAATTCCTGCTCAAGAGCAAGGATCCCAACTTCAAGAAATCGCAGCGCGACGATCTCTTCAGTATGGAGACCGGTTTGCTGCAATACAAGGGCCGTGTGCACTTCACCTTTACGAAGAGCATAAATGAGGAACTCGACAAGATTCCTGCCGATACCGATAAGAACGAAATTGTGCGCCACATTTGTCACATTATCGACCGCGCTATCCATCTCAACTACCGATTCTATCCTTGCAATTACATCTCCTATGATATTGTAGAGGACAGTAACAGATTTGCCGACAAGTATTCGGCTGAAGAGAAGGCGGAATTTCTCGATTACGTTGAAAAGCAGCTCGCAAAGGTTGATATCCCAGTC
>CALZFJ010000013.1 GCA_945645715.1 uncultured Prevotellaceae bacterium
CGGCCCTGTACCCACATATTGTTGAAACTGTCGAAAGCTACGCCATTCACATAGCAGTCCCAGTAGAGTGTAAGCAGACTGTTATTCCAGTCGAATTTTCCGGTAATCTCATTACCTTTCATGCGGAAAATGCCCTCAAATCGGGTGCCTAAGTAGAATGTTTCGGGGTCGATGGGGTCGATAACCGGCGAATAGATATCCTGGAACTTGTTCTGGTCGGCACCGGTGTTGTTGGTAGGAATCTGGGCAGGCGTAGCCAATTCAATCACGCCATTCTGCAGAGTGTTGATATTACCGCGAAGTCCATATTTCGAGTTTACGTTGTTGGCACCGCAGGTCATCACATAAAGCTTGTCGGTGGCATCGAGATAAAGCAGATTTCCCACACGCTTCATGATGGTGGCATTAGGTTTCACCGGTTCGGTGAGCGACACAAGAGCACTGCCCGAGGCTTTCACCTGTGCAAGTCCGGCGGTCGATATTTTCCACATCGAGCCGTCGGCAGCACTGTTGCTGTAGATTGCCCCTTGGCTGGGAATGATGGTAGCCGTACCATCGTAGGCTGCAATAGCCATGTTGCCGCCCTTGATTGCCGAAATCACTACTCCATCAGCCGAAGCATTCATTGCGGCATTGCTCAGTGTGATGATTTTCTTTGTATCAGCCGAGTTTTCACCAAGGGTGATATACACCACAGCATCGCTACGCGAGAGATACAGCGAATTGTCGGTTGCCGGAAGCATTTTGCCTTTCTGCCCGTCGGCAAGGCAAGTGAATGAGCTGAGAACGCTGTGGTCGGCACTGAGAGGCGACGTGAATAGACCGTCATCGGTAGCTATCACTATCGAGGAGCCAATGCGTGCAGCCGAATACACCTTGGCATAGAAGATGTTGGTTTCAACCACCATCTTCGACTGAAGGTTATACACCAGATATCCGAAATCGGTAGCCACATACATCAAATCACCGGCAAATGTCACATCGTTCACCGTGCGGGTGCTTGCCATGCGTACGTCGGCAACGCAAGGAATATTAGTAACTGAGCCGTCGGAGGCAATGATGTCGATATTTGAGGTGTCATACACCACCGCAACATTGTCGAAACGGTAGTCGTAGTATAGATTGGTGACATAGTTGTCGCTCACACCGTTGCGCTTGGTGAGATTGCAAGTAGCGGCAGTAGCCTTGTCGTATCTGAAAAGACAGTTGTCGGCGACATAATACACATATCGCGCCGATTCCACCACATTCATTGGCGTTTCGCCGAACACAGGATATATGTTCCAGTCTCCCAATTTCAACTGAGAGTATCCACCAATAGAAAAGGTGATAGCGGCAAGAAGCAACAGGTAAATTCGCTTTATCATAATTATCTGTATTGTTTTTTCGCGTTAGTTGTGCAAATGTAGCAATATTTCTTCGATATACCACATTGACAGGTTACAATTTTTTTGTTAATTTTGCAAAGTTGATACTTCATTGCGATTTTTTTATGAAACGTACCCTATATATCACCGACCTCGACGGAACGCTGCTCAACGAGCACTCCCGCGTGTCGGAGCGAAGCAGTGCCATTCTCAGCGACTTGGTGACGCACCACAATGTGCTGTTTTCAATTGCCACTGCCCGCACCCCGGCTACTGCCGTTGAGCTTATGAGCTGTGTACCCACGCCCATTCCACTCATTGTGATGGCGGGTGCTGCCATGTGGGACACCGCACGAAGCCAATATGTGAACTCTGTGCCTATTCCCGAGAATGTGGTGCAGCGTGTATGCGCCGCCTATGAGGCTCACGGCGTGCATCCATTCGTGTATCGCAACCACGGTGGCGTACTCCACACCTACCACCACCCCGAAGTACACGGCGAGGAGAAGCAGTTTATCGACGACCGCATCTCCACTCCCTACAAGCGCTTCATCATCACCTCTGAGCCTTACACGGCAAGCTCCGACCCCACTCTGCTAATCTTCGCCATGAACCGCTTTGAGCTGCTTGAGGCGGTGCAACGCGACATTGTGGCGGCACACATTCCGTGTCACTCGGTGTGCTATCACGACATCTTCAACCACCAAAACGGCATTCTTGAGGTGTATGCCCACGGCGTAACCAAGGCAGCTGCCGTAACCCGGCTGAAAGCTCTCACCGGTGCCGACCGCCTGGTGGTATTCGGCGACAACCTCAACGACCGCGAAATGATGCAAGCCGCCGACCACAGCGTGGCTGTAGAGAACGCCTTCGACGAGGTTAAAGCCATTGCCGATGAAGTGATTGAACCAAACGTCACCGACAGCGTGGCACGATGGATTGCCGCCGACGTAGAACGTAACCGGTAAATAATAATCTCCCTCAAAAAATGGCTATCAACATTCATAAAATCTACGACCGCCGCCGCATCTGGAAAATCGCTTTCTTTGTGGTTTCGCTCTTTCTTGTGACTGCCTTCATCTTGATTTCAAACAATCTCGTGGATGACGTGGCTGTGCAAGAGCGCGAGCGTATGCAGATTTGGGCCGACGCCACCAAGGAGCTTACCACCGTGAACTCCTCGGGGATGAATACCGATGTGGATTTCCTCTTCAGCATCATTGAGAGCAACCACAGCATTCCGGTGCTGCTCGTAGATGACCATGGCAACATTCTGCTTCACCGCAACTTCAAGCTGCCCGAACCTATCGACAGCCTCTCGCCCTACGAAATATCTCCAGCCAACAAGGCTTTCCTCACCAAGAAGCTCTCGCGCCTTCGCAACTCAACCAACCACATTCCCATCAATATCGATGAGAGCACCGTGCAGCACCTCTACTACGAGGACTCCACCGTGCTGCGCCGGCTTGCCTACTTCCCCTACATTCAGCTCGCCGTGCTGCTGGTGTTTGTCGTGATTGTGTATTTCGCGCTAATCAGCATCAAGAAGGCTGAGCAGAACAAGGTGTGGGTGGGTCTGTCGAAAGAAACAGCACACCAGCTCGGCACGCCCATATCATCGCTTGTGGGGTGGGTGCAATTCCTCGAAGCTTCGGGCGTTGACAAGGACGTTGTGACCGATATGGATAAGGACGTTCACCGCCTCTCGATGATTGCCGACCGCTTCTCAAAAATCGGCTCTAAGCCCGAACTTGAGCTGGCTTTCATCAACCAGGCAGTCACCGAGAGCCTCGAATATATGCGCTCACGCATCTCGCAGCGCGTGAAGCTCACCCTGCACCTGCCCGACGACGAGTGCGGCGTGAAGCTGTGCCAGTCGCTCTTTGCATGGGTGATGGAAAACCTCACCAAGAATGCCGTTGATGCCATGCAGGGCGAAGGCAGCATCGATGTCACAGTTCACCCCGACGATGGCGGACGCATGGTACTTATCGACGTGCGCGACACCGGAAAAGGCATTCCGCACAAGAATTTCAAGACCGTGTTCAATCCCGGCTACACCACCAAGAAACGCGGCTGGGGACTCGGACTAACACTCGTGAAGCGCATCATCGAGGAATATCACGGAGGCAAAATCTACGTGAAAGAGAGCGAGCCCGGACGCGGCACCACCTTCCGCATCGAGCTTCCACGCCTCCGCTAAATCTCACTTTTCATTGGCAAATAAGCACCCCCTGAAGCTGCATTGTGCTACTTCAGGGGGTGCTTATTGATGTATGTGTGTGTGTGCGCACACACGTGCTACTTCTTTTCAGCATTGTCGCGGATTGCGACGCGGCGTATCTTGCCGCTGATGGTCTTGGGCAGCTCATCGACAAACTCTACCACGCGGGGATATTTGTAGGGCGCGGTGGTGCGCTTCACGTGGTTCTGTATCTCTTTTATCAGCTCCGGTCCTTCCTTACCCTTGTAGGCTTGCGAGAGCACGATGGTGGCTTTCACCACTTGTCCGCGAATCTCGTCGGGCACGCCGGTGATGGCACACTCCACCACGGCAGGGTGCGTCATAAGCGCCGATTCCACCTCAAACGGACCGATGCGGTAGCCGCTCGACTTGATTACGTCGTCTTTGCGGCCTATGAACCAGTAGTATCCGTCCTCATCGCGCCAAGCCACATCGCCGGTGTGATAGATTCCGTTGTTGTAAGCCTCGTGGGTCAGCTCGGGGTCGCGGTAATATTCCTTGAATAGTCCAATGGGCTTCTCGTCGCCGTGTGTGCGCACCACAATCTCGCCTTGCTCGCCGGCTTCAGCCCAACGGCCGTCGGCAGTGAGCAGGTCGATGTCGTAAACCGGACCTTTCTTGCCCATTGAGCCCGGCTTGGGATTCACCCATGGATAGGTGCCCACGGTGACGGTGGTTTCGGTCTGCCCGAAGGCTTCCATCAGCTTTATGCCTGTGAGGCGATACCACTCATCGAACACGCTCGGATTGAGAGCCTCGCCGGCGATGGTGCAGTATTTGAGTGTGGAAAGGTCGAATTTGGTGAGATCCTCACGAATAAGGAAACGGAACACGGTGGGAGGTGCGCAGAACGATGTGATGCCGAAGCGGTGAATCATGTGGAGCACATCTACCGGCTCGAATTTCTCGAAGTCATAGACGAATACGTTGGCTCCCACGAGCCACTGCCCGTAGTATTTTCCCCACACGGCTTTGCCCCAGCCTGTATCGGCAAGTGTGAAGTGCAGGCTGTCCTCGCGCAGATTGTGCCAGTAGCGTGCAGTGATGATGTGTCCGAGCGGGTAGGTGAATGTGTGAGCCACCATCTTAGGCTCGCCGGTGGTTCCCGATGTGAAATACATGAGCGAGATGTCGTCGTTCTCGTTTGCCACCTCGGGGCGAACGAAAGGTGGTGCTGCCTCCACTCCGGCATTGAAGTCGTCCCAGCCTTCGGGGACAATCGGACCGATGGAGATGCAGTTTTTCACCGTAGGACATTCGGGGAGAGCCTTGAGAATGTGATTCACCACAATATCGTCGCCAACGGCAACGATGGCGCGAATGTCGGCGGCATGGGCGCGATAGATAATATCCTTCTCAGTGAGCAGGTGTGTGGCAGGAATCACTGTGGCACCAATCTTGTGCAGGGCGGTGATTGCCCACCAGAACTGGTAGCGGCGCTTCATGATGAGCATCACCATGTCGCCGCGCTTGATGCCGAGCTGTGTGAAGAACGAGGCTGCCTTGTCGCTCTCGCGCTTCACGTCGGCAAAAGTGAACTGGTGCACCTCGCCACGGTCGTTGGTCCATAGGAGAGCCTTCTTATCGGGTGCGATACGTGCCCACTCATCAACCACATCGTAGGCAAAATTGAATCGCTCGGGCACATTTATGTGAAAGTTTTGCATGAAGTCATCGTAGCTCGAGAACTCCACTCGGTCAAGAAATCTTTCAAGCATAGTATGTATGATTTTTATTGAAATTTCCCTTATTTGTTTTTAAATGATTATTGCGAGGAATCTCACCCGCTTATTGTCGAGAGCCTTCATACCGTGCGGAATGTCGGAGTCAAAAATTATGCTGTCGCCCTCGCCAAGCACAATCTCGTTGTTGCCGATGTGGAGCAGCATGCGACCCTCCACCACATAATTAAATTCCTGACCCTTGTGGCTGTTGCGCGTGACGTCATCATTGTCGCCGGGTTCCACGGTCACAAGGAAGGGGTTCATCGCCTTGTGTGAGAAACCGAAAGCGAGCGACTGATAGCTATAAGCCTTTGTGCGCTCCACGCGGTAGCCTTTTCCGCTACGTGTGACAAAATAGCTGCTTATGCGCGGGTCTTCGCCAAACAGAATGGCGGGCATTTCCAAGCCATAGTGCTGAGCCAGAGTATAGATGAAGCTCACGGGAATATCCACTGTGCCCGATTCATATCGGCGGTAGGTGTCGGTATCGATACCGCAATTCTCGGCAATCTCCTGTTCGGACACGTCGAGAGCGTCGCGCAGCCCCCTAAGCCGTCGGGCAACATTCTCAATGTTTTCAATCTGTGTCATAAGAATTATATATATGTTAGATTTTGTTATTTCTAAATTTCTATTAAAAACATGCCAAAAAACATGATTTCCCTTTTTGTGGCGCAAATATATGCAAACAAATCGTATGTGTGAATCAAAATAAAGAAAAAAGAATATTTTTTAACCTATTTATCTCACACTTTGCGCAATAGTGTGCAAAAATCCCCACCCCACCACCCTGAAAAAGCTTGTACAACGACCTATTCATATGCCCGCTGCTGCCGGAATTTATTAACTCGACTATTTTTAGTGCAATTTTTTAATTGATAAAACGAAGTTTTTATGTAAATTTGCTTCAATTATCATTGCGAGAAGATATGATGTTTTATATCATATAATACTTAATGCGCCCATTTTTCATAATTGATACTACTATGGCGAAAAAGAAATATACTCAGCAGCAGCAAGTGATTGATGCCTTGCGCAAGAATGGAGGCTTTTCTACTCTTGGCAATCTCTACCATACGGTTAATACTTCATCGTGGGCAACAAAGACTCCCGAAGCATCAATCAGGCAAATAGTGCAGCTGTCAAAACAAATTTTCAAAATTCAGCCCGGACTCTGGGCCTTGGAAGAGTGCCGTGATGAAGTGCTGAGAAAATTTGATATAGCGACAAAAAATGCATCCGATGATGAGCGCTTCACCCATGGTTATTATCAAGGATTAATAGTTGAAATAGGGAATATGAGAAATTTCACCACTTTCGTTCCTGCTCAAGACCAAAACCGGAAGTTCCTTGATCGCCCATTAGTCGAAGTGTGCTCTACAATACAGATTCCCAAGTTTTCTTATGACAACTTGGTGGATAGGGCTCGAACTGTTGATACTATTTGGTTTAACGAGCGACGCATGCCCAACAGTTTCTTTGAAGTGGAACATACAACCGACATACAAAACTCGGTGCTGAAATTTTGCGACCTTCAGGATTTCAACAGCCGTTTCATCATTGTGGCACCACGGCAGCGACAGGAACAATTCAATAAAGTGATGAGCCGCACAGCATTTAAGGAAATCAAGAATAGGGTGGGATTTCACTCCTACGAGGATATTATCAAACAGTATGAGCTGATGTGCAAGGCTCGTCAAAACACCGGTTTCATTTAATGCGATGGGGGTGACTACGTGGATTGAAGGGGGATGGCGAAGGGGGGCGGAGAGCCGCTTGGGAAGCCTGCTGTGCAACATTGCTACTGCTTTTGTGGTGATGATGGCTGCTCGTCTGCTGTTTTTCGCGACCAATATCGGTTGTTTCATCGACTACTTGTCGTGGCAACTGATTGGTGATGTGCTGCGCGGTGCGCTCCTCTTCGATGCTTCGGCTATTGCCTATGTAGATGCTCTCTACATTCTGCTTGTGCTGCTTCCTTTCCACAAGAAGGAAACTCACGCACATGCCGTCTTCGCCAAGTGTGTGTGGATGGTACTCAATGGCACGGCTCTTGCTGCAAATATGTGCGACTGCGTGCTTTTCGACTCCGCCGGTCACCGCACTACAGCCCAAATTATCCCGTTGCTCGCCAATGACCCCGATATTGGCTCCACTATCCTCTTCGGGGCAATAAACCACTGGTATATGGTGATTGTCTTTGGTGCTGCTTTGTGGGGAATGTGGAGACTCTATCTCACTCCCTCAGCCCACCGCCCTACCGACATCAAGACTTATTATGCCCTGCAGTGTGCGGTGCTGTGCGTGGCTTCGGTGCTGTGCGTGGCTGGAGCACGTGGCAGCTTCTCTATCTCGGCACGCCCGATAACCGTAGGCGATGCCAACCGCTATGTGAACCGCCCCATAGAGACTGCTTTAGTGCTCAACACGCCTTTCACCATAATCCGCACCCTCGGACATAGCGCTTTAGATACTCCCGACTTTATGACCGACCCCGACATGGAAGCCACTTATTCGCCTGTGCACCGCCCTGTGCACGGCAAGCGTTTCAGCCCGAAGAATGTGGTGGTGATTATCCTTGAAAGCTTCGGCAGCGAATACTCGGGAATACTCAACAGCGACCTCGACGGAGGCAGCTACAGCGGATTCACGCCTTTCCTCGACTCGCTGATGACTCGTGGCTCCACTTTCCGCTACTGCTTCGGCAACGGCAGCAGCAACGCCGATGTGATGCCGTCGGTGCTGTCGGGTATCCCCATGATAAAAGAGCCATATTTTCTCACCACGGCTTCGCTCAACAAGGTGACAAGCATTGCCGGAGAACTGCACAACAAGGGCTACTCCTCAGCTCTCTTCTATGGCTCTGCCAGTGGTGTGATGGGCTTGAGCTCGTTTGCTCGCGCTTCGGGTTTCGGCAAATTTCACGGCATTGAAGAATACACACGCCGACACCCCGATTCGAGCGCCGACTTCAACAGAACCGGCAACATCTGGGACGAACCGTTCCTGCAATTCTTCTGCGATGAAATCAGTCGCATGAAGCAGCCTTTTGTGGCATCGGCTTACACTGCTTCGTCGCAAGCCCCATATGAGATTCCTGCAAAATACGAAGGCAGATTTCCCGAAGGAAAACTGCCAATCCATAAATGCGTGGGCTACACCGACATGGCACTGCGCCGATTCTTCGACACTGCCTCGAAACAGAAGTGGTATCAAAACACCCTATTCGTGATTACAGCCGACCACACCGGCGAGTCGTGCCGGAATGTGTATCAGACCGACCTCGGAAAGTTCGCGGTGCCTATTGTGCTCTATGCTCCCGGCGACACCACCCTGCGCCGTGGCGTTGACGACAGGCAAATTGCACAGCACACCGACATTATGCCTACCGTGCTGGGCTATCTCGGCTACGATCGCCCTTACATTGCTTTTGGCTGCGACCTGCTCCACACCCCTCATCACGACACATTTGCTATCAACTATCACAATGGCATCTACCAATTTGTGAAGGGTGAATACCTGCTGCAATTCGATGGCACACGCACCACCGGATTCTACCGCTTCAAGAGCGACCGTCTGCTGCAAGTGAACCTGGTGAACCGCTCCCGTCGCTGGCAGCCCATGGAGCGTGAACTGAAAGCCATAATCCAGCAATATATGCAACGCATGAACAACGATAACCTCACAATAACCAATCATTCAAATAATTAACACTACAATGAACAACAACAACACTTCTTCAAGCAATCGCATAGCTCTTGTGGCACGTGAATATCTCGTACCTTTCATTCTCATCACATCTCTTTTTTTCATGTGGGGTGGCGCACGAGCCATTCTCGATGTGCTCAACAAGCACTTTCAGCTCACTTTTGGCATCAATAAGGCACACTCGGCACTCATGCAGTCGGCTATCTATGGTGCCTACTTTCTCGGAGCTATTCCGGCGGGTATGTTTATCAAGCGCTGGGGCACAAGACGCGGTGTAGTGACGGGACTGACGGCTTTTGCCATCGGATCACTGCTATTCATTCCGGTGAGCTATGTGATGCAGTTTGAGCTGTTTCTGCTGCCGCTTTTCGTGATTGGCTGCGGACTGGTGATGCTCGAAACGGCAGCTAACCCCTATGTGACTCTGCTTGGCGACCCTCGCACCTCGGCAGGACGACTCAATTTGGCTCAATCGTTCAACGGACTTGGCTGCATCATGGGTGTGCTTCTTGGTGGATTCTTCTTCCTTCACGACGATGTTCAAGCCGGCAGCGGCACAAAGATTGCCCTGCCCTACACATTCATAGGAATTATTGTGCTTGCTGTGGCTTTTGCTTTCACCCGAGTGAAACTTCCAGAGGTGAAACAGATAAAACAGAGCGAAAAAGGCAACACCGGTGGATTCCGTAGGCTTTTCTATGTGGGATTGGCAGCTCTTGTGGCATACGAGATTGCCGAAATATCAATCAATACCTTCTTCATCAACTTCATGAGCGACGATGGCTTCCTATCGCCGAAAGATGCCGCCACACTGCTCTCTATTGGCGGATTGGGTCTTTTCCTTGGCGGAAGAGTAGCCGGCAGCCTGCTTATGCGACGCATAGCAGCACCGACGATGCTGATGATATGTGCAATTGGCACCATCGCTGCAATGATTTTCACCATGATGCCGCTCGGAACAGCGTCGAAGATTGCCCTTGTGGTGTGCTTTGCCTTTGAGAGTATCATGTTCCCCACCATTTTTGCCCTATCGCTCAGCTATGCCGGAGGAAACACCGAAAGAGCCTCATCGATTCTTATGCTCAGCGTAGTGGGCGGAGCCATCGGCCCGCTGGCAATGGGTTGGGTGAGTGATACCATATCCAATTCAGCCTCATTTGCCATACCACTTGCAGGCTACGCAGTGGTGCTTATCTTCGCACTCCTCACCCGACGGAATTGAATAAATATCAATAATCTCTCACAAAAATGAGGTGATGGATATTGGTAGTTTTGTCGGAATGTGAGAAAGTGAAGCCTTCGTAGCTGAAAGCCAGCAACTCCTCCACACTGCTGATGCGGTTTTCGAGGATATACCGCACCATAGCACCGCGGCACGTCTTTGCCCACACCGCCTGCACCTTGAGTTTTCCACCTGAGCGCACGTAGAATAGCGGCTGCACCACATTCACATCACGGCACACCTGCTGCCAGTGGAAAAGATGCTCATACTCCTCGGTTGAAAGATGTACCAGCGTGCCATCGTCGGCTTTCACGCTCCGGATAAGCACATCGGTTGTCGATAGTCCGCCGGCATCTTTCGCTACCGTGCGCCAATAGTTATGCACAGGTTTATCATCAGTGACATCAAGCCTTGCATCACACTCCATGCGATAAGGCACCACAGCGTCGAGAGGGCGCAGCAAGCCATAGAGGAAACAGGTTATCCACAAGTGTTGCTGTGCAAAATCCACAGCTCCGGCACTCAGTTCCATTGCACGAAGGTGTTTATACGCATGCCCGTTATAAGCCATTATCGCCGGAATAGCGGTAGCAACGGCAAAGTCGCGAAACCTCACCCAATTCTCGGCTGCAATCTTTGCGCTGCAATGAAGCTGCCGAGCCAGTTCGTCAATTTCCATTCGCGCCATTTCGGCAGCAAGCAGCGAAGCCACTTGCCCGAATGTAGGCATCGACTGAGGCATCACTCCAGCCACCTCATCGCGCATTATTTTTGCATTTGCTAAAAGTATCTGCATATCTGCGTACTGTTTTCAGAAGTTATCAACATGGTTGTCAATAGCTGTTAATAACACAAAATCATAATTGATTATTAATAATTTACAATAATATCCACTGTTAATAACACTGTTATTAACCCCACAAAGTTACAAAAATTAATTGTCACCTTTGCCACCTTGAAGTTTTTTCATTGTTTTTACCAAAAAAACGTTGCGTTTCTATTTGGATTCTTCAAATCACACATAAATACACCCTTCACCTTTTCATTATCAACGGTTATTGACAGGGTTGTCAATAACTGTTGATAACACATCAGCATCATTGGTTTTCAGATATTTACAATATCATATATTGTTAATAACTGTGTTACTATTGCTGATTTCACTGATTTTCTGTACCTTTACCGCCAACACATATTAACACCTCATTTCTATGAAACGAATTTTTCTATTCTTGATGGCTTCAGTGGCAATGATTGCCGCTTCAGCCCAAATTACAGGACAATGGACCGGCGAAATCAGTGTAAGCGGATTCTCGCTGAAGCTCAATTTCAATTTTGCCACCGACGATTCCGGCAAAACCACCTGCACCATCGACAGCCCCGACCAAAACGCTTTTGACATTCCCTGCCAGGAAGTTTCCATAACCGACAACTCGGTAAATGTGAAAATAGATGTGATAAAAGCTACCTACAGCGGCACCATTCAGGGCGACAGCATTGTGGGCAACTTCACACAGGGCGCTACCTTGCCCCTCACCCTGCGCCGAAACGCCAAACCGCAAACTAAAATAGAGCGCAAACAAACTCCTCAACCTCCATTCCCCTACACTGTGAAAGAAGTCACTTTTGCAAACCCCGCAGCCGGAATCACGCTTGCCGGAACACTCACTCTGCCCGAAAATACCAAGAATGTGCCGGCAGTGGTGATGATAACCGGCAGTGGAGCGCAAAACCGCGACGAGGAACTGTTTGCTCACCGCCCATTTGCCGTGATAGCCGACTATCTCACACGCCAAGGCATCGCCGTGCTGCGATATGACGACCGTGGCACTGCCGCCTCGGGAGGAAAGTTCGCCAATGCCACTACTGCCGACTTTGCCACCGACGCACGCGCCGCACTCGATTTTCTTGCCTCACAGCCCGAAATCAACAAGAAGAAACTTGGCTACATCGGTCACAGCGAGGGCGGACAAATTGCATTTATCAATGCCGCTGCCGACGATCGCGTGGCATTTATCGTCACTCTTGCCGCTCCTGCCATAAAAGGAAGCGACTTATTGATTCGACAGAACGAAATGCTCGTTGAAGCAATCAGTGGAATGAAGCTGCCTGAAGACCAACTATCACCACTAAAGCAAATATTCGATGCGATAGAACGTAACACCGACTCAGAGTCGCTACGCAAAGAGCTTATAGAGATTCTTAAACTCGACTTAGCCACTCCGGAGCAAAGAGAAAATTTTGAAAAGCAAATTGAGGCTTCCACCTCGCCATGGTATATGCAGTTTGTTAAATATGACCCTGCCGATGCCATCAAAGCCACAAAATGCCCTGTGTTTGCCCTTGGCGGAACCTACGACATACAAGTGGAAGCCTCTACCAACATCGCACGGATAAAGGAACTTTGTGGCTCAAAATCGGTCACCACCAAGGAATACCCAGGCATGAACCACATGTTCCAGCAGTGTGCCAATGCCAAAGAAGGCTTCAACTACGGCAAAATAGAGCAGACAATCGCCCCCGAAGTCCTCACCGACATCGCCACCTGGATTCTCACTCAATAGCCCAAAATATCCAACTATCCTCCAAAAGAGAGTAGGGTCGCACCAAGGCGCGACCGAATGGAAGAAAGATAATAATGAGGGTTATTGACAGTTAGTTTTCGGAGTTATTAACATGGTGTGAATAAGTGTTGATAAGTGGGGATTTGGTGATATAATTTGCTGAAAATCAAAACAGAGTTATCAAGCAATGTTGTTGATAACTCTGTTTATTATTATGCAGATGTTAAACTTTAAATTATGTAGATATTAAAGTATTACTTTAAGAAAATTTCGGAGTGCTTGAAGAACTCCCACATCACCAGTCCGGCAGTTATCGACACGTTAAGTGAGTGTTTTGTGCCACACTGTGGAATCTCTATGCAGCAGTCGCTCATATCCACTGCTTCTTGCTTCACTCCTTTCACTTCGTTGCCGAGAATGATGGCATATTTTCTGTTTTCATCTATTTTAAAGTCGGGCAAACTGATGCTTCCCTGTACTTGCTCAATGGCACAGATGGTGTAACCCTGGCTACGCAAGTCGGTAATAGCCTCGCACACATCATTATAATACTTCCAATCTACCGATTCTTCTGCACCGAGTGCGGTTTTGTGGATTTCGGTGTGAGGAGGAGTGGCTGTGATGCCACACAAGGCGATATGGTTAATAACAAATGCATCGGCAGTGCGAAATACCGATCCAATATTGTTCATGCTACGCACATCGTCGAGCACCACCACAAGAGGCAACTTCCGTGCAGCCTTAAATTCCTTACAGCTAATGCGCTGCAGCTCTATCATCGATTTTTTCTTCATAACTTTTCAACATTTTTTTCACGAAGCATTTCCACTGCCAAAGAAAGTTTTGCCAATGCCTTGCAATAATTGTCAAGACGTTGAAGCCATCTTATGTCTTTATTATCACTCATAGTCAAATTCAATTTTCAAATTCAATTTTTCACAAATTTATTTCATTTTCCTTTCATATCCAAAATTTGCACTCCAAATATAACTTATTTAGTGTTGTTCATAATGATTCACAACATTGTTAATAACGCGTGAATTGATATTGATAAGTTATTTGAAAAAACTTGGCTAAAAATTTGGCAATGGCTATTCTTTTGCCATATAAAAATGCCTTATTTCACCTCCAAAAAAGTTAGCAAATAGTTTTATCGCACTTTTCAACACCAATTTCACTACTTATTGATAGGTGATTAGGTGGAAATTTATTAACTTTGCGCATTATTAACAGCTTGTGAATAAATATGGCAACTTGCTGATTGATACACCCGAAGATTGTTGATAATATATTAGCATATCGGTGTGATTTATTAATAACTTAAAAAACAAATAATTCGGCTAAAAGTTATCAAAGCTATTAACAGCCATATATTATCATCATAAGAATTAAGTTTTTAAGAAAAAAATAAAAAATAAAATTATATATGATTAGTGTTGAAAAAGGTTACGTTGATGCACCGATTCCCGAAGGCATCGACTTGCGCAGCGAGATTATCCGCCTGAAGCGCGAGAAGAATGCCGTGATTATGGCGCACTATTATCAGCGCCCGGAGATTCAGGATATTGCCGATGAGATTGGCGACAGTCTGGCTCTGGCGCAAATGGCTGCACGCAGCGATGCTTCTATCATTGTGCTCTGCGGTGTGCACTTCATGGGCGAGACTGCAAAGATTCTCTGCCCCGACAAGAAGGTGATTGTTCCCGATATGAATGCAGGTTGCAGCCTTGCTGACAGCTGTCCGGC
>CALZFJ010000014.1 GCA_945645715.1 uncultured Prevotellaceae bacterium
ATTCGGTGTGGTCAGCCGAAGAGGAAGCGGAAGACGTCTTCCACTTTGGAGGCTTCGACTATGTTGATGCGGAGCTTGGTGGGGTCGATGCCTTTCATGTTGTTGGCTGGGACGACGATGTGCTCGAAACCGAGTTTCTCGGCTTCTGTAATGCGCTGCTCAAGGCGTGTGACCTGGCGTATTTCGCCCGAAAGCCCTACTTCGCCAGTGACGCACACACGGCGCTTGATGGGAATATCGACATTCGACGATATTATTGCTGCTATCACTGCCATATCGAGGGCAGGGTCGTTCACCTTTATGCCTCCGGCGATGTTGAGAAACACGTCTTTCTGTGCAAGCTTGAATCCCACGCGCTTTTCGAGCACGGCAAGGAGCATGTTCATGCGCTTATAGTCGAAGCCGGTGACTGAGCGCTGTGCGGTGCCATAGGCGGCTGTGCTCACAAGGGCTTGTGCCTCGATGAGAAATGGACGGATACCTTCGAGTGTCACGCCTATGGCGGTGCCCGAAAGTTCTTCGTCGGTCTGCGACAGAAGCATTTCCGACGGGTTGCTCACTTCGCGCAGCCCGCTCTGGTTCATCTCGTAGATGCCAATCTCGGAGGTGCTCCCGAAGCGGTTCTTTATGGCGCGGAGAATGCGATACATATAGTGTCGGTCGCCCTCCAACTGTATCACGGCATCGACTATGTGTTCAAGCACCTTGGGGCCGGCAATGGCACCTTCCTTGTTGATGTGACCGATGAGAATCACCGGAGTGTGGGTCTCTTTGGCAAACTTCAGCAGTTGAGCGGCACACTCACGCACCTGTCCTACCGAACCAGCCGATGACTCGAGTGTGTCGGTGGCTATAGTCTGAATGGAGTCGATAATCACCATGTCGGGGTTGCTCTCTCGAATGCCGGCAAAGATTGATTCGAGCGACGTTTCGCACACGATGTAGCACTCGCACTGAATGTTGCCGCCACAGATGCGGTCGGCACGCATTTTCAGCTGCTGTGCGCTCTCTTCGCCCGACACGTAGAGCACTTTGCGGCTGCGAATGCGAAGCACATTCTGCAGCACGAGGGTGGATTTGCCAATTCCGGGTTCTCCACCGATGAGAATTATCGAACCCGGCACAAGACCACCACCTAGCACACGGTTGAGTTCGCGGCTCGGGAGTGCAATGCGTTGCTCTTCGCCCGATTTCACTTCAGAAATCTTTACCGGGGTGATGGAGTGGGTTTTGCCGCCCTCGGGAAGGTAGCCCTGGCTTTTCTTGGGCTTGGCGGCTACTGTTTCTTCCACAAAAGTGTTCCACTCTCCACATGCCGGGCATTTGCCTACCCACTTGGGCGACTCGGCACCGCAGTTGCTGCAGAAAAATACGCTTTTAGTCTTCATATCACAGAGTGCTTATCGGTTTGATAACGGTCAGCGGGAATTTAGTTTTTTATCAGGCTCGGTGCGATGTGCTGCTTATTGCACTGTGCGGCGGCGGAACTCGCTGATGGTGATAGCCGCTGCCACACCCACATTGAGCGATTCGGGAGCTTCTCCACTTGCTGCAAATGCCGGAATGAGCAGACGCCGGCTCACAAGCTGTGCAAGCTGTGGCGAGATGCCTTTGCCCTCGTTGCCGAAGATGACGAATCCGCGGTTTTCCACCTCTTGGCGGTAGATGTTGTCGCCGTCGAGGAAAGTGCCATATACAGGAATGTCGGGATATTGTGCTATAAGCTCCTCGATGTCGCAGTAGTGCACTTTCACGTGCGAGATAGCCCCCATGGTGGCTTGCACCACCTTGTGGTTATATACATCGACGGTGTCGCTGGTG
Source organism: uncultured Prevotellaceae bacterium (assembly GCA_945645715.1). Lineage (GTDB taxonomy): Bacteria > Bacteroidota > Bacteroidia > Bacteroidales > Muribaculaceae > CALZFJ01. The sequence goes on from CALZFJ010000014.1 coordinate 1,822, forward strand.
CAGAAAATGTTCTTGATGCCAAACCAGTCGGCAAGGCGAATGATGGTGCCCAGATTGCCGGGGTCCTGCACATTGTCGAGCACGATGTTGAGATTGTGCCGCACTTCGTCGGGCGAGATGGTGAGCTTAGGAATGTCGTAAACGGCAATCACCTCGGCAGCTGTAGAAAATTGCGACATGCGCTGCATTTGTTGCCGGCTTGCAAAGGCTATTTTATCGAGATGCCCCGAGTGCCCGAACTGGTCGTACCAGTTGCGGGTGGCTACAATCATGCGGCAGTTGAAGTGGTCCCAGGTGTCGCGCACACACTTGGTGCCCTCGGCTACAAAACAGCCATTTGCCTCGCGGTTCTTTTTCAGACCCAGCGAGGCAATGAACTTTATGGTGCTATTTGTCAATTCCATTGTTGCAGATTAGTTAGGAGCACTATGCTGTAGGCGGCTCGCGGCAAGTGCTATCAGTTGCCCATCTCCGACATAAACTTCACTCTGACGAGGCGAATTTCCTCCTCGGTGTAGTCGGCGCCAAGCTCCTGTATAGCGGCTTCAAGGTCGTCGCTCTCACTCTCGCGGAAGTATTCAAAGATGTCCTCCTGGTGGTCTTCGTCCATAATCTCGTTGAGGAAGTAGTCGATATTGATTTTTGTGCCTGAATACACGATGGCTTCAATCTCGTCGAGCAATTCTTCAAATTCCAGTCCCTTAGAGTCGGCAAGTTCGTCGAGAGCAATTTTCCGGTCGATTCCTTGAATGATTGAGATTTTCATCTTGCTCTTGTTGGCAACGCTACGGAAGCGCAGGTCTTCGGGACGCTCTATTTCGTTCTCATCGACGTGGCGCTTGATAATCTCCACAAATTCCTTGCCGTAGCGCTTAGCCTTTCCGGCACCAACGCCGGGAATGTTCTGCAGCTCCTCGATGCTGATGGGATAGGTGGTAGCCATAGCCTCAAGAGAGGGGTCTTGGAAGATAACGTAGGGAGGCAGTCCCAGCTTGTGTGCGGTCTTTTTGCGGAGATCCTTGAGAATGGAATAAAGCTCGGGATCGACGGCGCAGGCAGCTCCACCCTTCACCATAACTTCCTCATCACACTCAGAGAAGTCGTTGTCTTCCACAACCATAAATGAAACAGGGTGCTCTATGAAGTTGCGACCTGCATCGGTGAGCTTCAGCTGGCCATAGTTCTCGATGTCGCGGATAAGATATCCCCCAATGATTGCTTGGCGTATGACGGCATTCAGCAGCTTACTGTCGGTGTCGCTCTTGCAGCCAAATAGCTCAAGTTCATCGTGCTTGTAGGATTTCACTTCGCTTGTCACCTTGCCTACGAGTACGTCGATTATGTGGTCGGCTTTGAATTTCTCTTTCAGTGCAGCGATGGTCTCGAGCACGGCAGCGAGTTCGTCCTTAGCCTCGATGCGCTTCTTGGGGTGAAGACAGTTGTCGCAGTTTCCGCAATTTTCCACATCGTAATCTTCACCGAAGTAGTGAAGAAGCGTCTTACGGCGACACACCGACGACTCGGCATAGCTTGCCGTTTCGAGCAGCAGTTGCTTGCCGATTTCCTGCTCGGCGATAGGCTTGCCCTGCATGAATTTTTCAAGTTTCTGCAAGTCCTTGTTGGTGTAGAAAGTGATGCACTGCCCCTCGCCGTCGTCGCGACCGGCGCGACCCGTTTCCTGATAGTAGCCTTCGAGGCTCTTGGGGATGTCGTAGTGAATCACAAATCGCACATCAGGCTTGTCGATACCCATGCCGAAGGCGATAGTAGCCACAATCACATCGACGGTTTCGAGCAGAAAAGCGTCTTGATTGGCTGAGCGGGTGGCACTGTCCATGCCGGCGTGGTAGGGCAGAGCCTTTATGTTGTTCACCTTCAGTGTTTCGGCAAGTTCTTCCACCTTTTTGCGGCTGAGGCAATAGATGATGCCCGACTTGCCCTCATTTGCCTTGATGAACTTTATTATATCCTTATCGATATTCTTGGTCTTTGGGCGTACCTCGTAGTAGAGGTTGGGGCGGTTGAATGAAGATTTGAAAACCTTGGCATCGACCATTCCCAGATTCTTCTGAATGTCGTGCTGCACCTTGGGGGTGGCAGTGGCAGTGAGAGCTATCACCGGGCGAGTGCCAATCTCGTTGATTATCGGGCGAATGCGGCGATACTCGGGGCGAAAGTCGTGACCCCACTCCGAGATGCAGTGAGCCTCATCGACGGCGTAGAACGAAATCTTTATCGTTTTGAGGAATTCGATGTTTTCTTCCTTGGTGAGCGACTCTGGAGCTACGTAGAGCAACTTCGTCTTGCCGTCGAGAATGTCCTGCTTCACACGGTCGATGGCTTGCTTATTGAGCGAGGAGTTGAGAAAATGGGCAATTCCGTCGTCCTCACTGAAGTTGCGCATGGCATCTACCTGATTCTTCATCAGTGCGATGAGAGGAGAAATCACAATAGCCGTACCCTCCATGATTAGCGAGGGAAGCTGATAGCATAGTGACTTACCACCACCTGTGGGCATAAGCACGAAGGTGTCGTTTTCATCGAGGAGGTTTTCCATGATGGCCTCCTGATTCCCCTTGAAAGTGTCGAAGCCGAAGTGCCGTTTCAGCTCCGCGTGTAGTAGTTGCTTGTTTGCCATGATAGTTCAGAAGTAAATACCCGATAATTCAGTGTAACAAATATACGAAAATATGGGCTATATCTCCAAATATTTGCTGCTATATTTTTTGAGTAATGAAAAAAGCCTATTCAGCTTGGGCTTGCTGCATCACGTCGAAATTGGCTTTACAGAGCTGGTCGGCAGCATATTGCTTGCTCACCTTGAAACTTTTGGCGCCACTCGAAGGAATGTCGAACATTGCATCAATCATTATTGTCTCCACGATGGTGCGAAGTCCGCGGGCACCGAGCTTGAACTCGATGGCCTTATCCACGATAAAGTCGAGTGCAGCCTCGTCGAACTCCAGTTTCACGCCGTCCATAGCGAGGAGCTTGGTGTATTGGCGCACTATGGCGTTCTTTGGCTCGGTGAGAATGCGGCGCAGGGCATCGCGGTCGAGGGGTTCAAGATTTGTGAGAATTGGCAATCGGCCGATAATCTCGGGTATCAGACCAAACGACTTGAGGTCCTGCGGAGCCACATAGTGGAGCAGCTTCTCGCGTTGCACTCGTTTTGCAGCACTGTCGGTTCCGTAGCCTACCACATGGGTGTTGAGGCGCAGGGCGATTTTTCGCTCAATGCCTTCAAATGCACCACCGCAGATGAAGAGAATGTTCTTGGTGGTATCGATCTGCATCATCTCCTGATGGGGATGCTTGCGGCCGCCCTGGGGCGGCACCGAGGCCACCGTGCCCTCCAGAATCTTCAGCAGCGCCTGCTGCACGCCCTCGCCGCTCACGTCGCGGGTGATAGAGGGGTTGTCGCCCTTGCGGGCAATCTTATCGATTTCGTCGATAAACACGATGCCGCGCTCAGCTTCAGCCACATTGTAGTCGCACACCTGGAGGAGGCGTGTGAGCAGGCTTTCGATGTCTTCGCCCACATATCCCGCCTCGGTGAGCACGGTGGCATCGACGATGGTGAATGGCACCTTCAGTAGTCGGGCAATGGTCTTTGCGATAAGCGTCTTGCCGGTTCCGGTGGGTCCCACCATTATGATATTTGATTTCTCAATATCCACATCGTCGTCGGTCTGCGAGAGGCGCTTGTAGTGGTTATATACAGCCACCGAGAGGTAGCGCTTGGCGGTGTCTTGTCCGATGACATACTCATCGAGATAAGCCTTTATTTCGTGAGGCTTGGGTATTTCAGTGAGCTTGAATTCAGAGCCTTGCTTCTTGCTTTTATCTTCGAGATACTCCTTGGCGAGCAGATGAGCCTGCTCGGCGCACTCGTTGCAGATGCACCCGTCGAGTCCGGGCATGAGCAGCTGCACCTCGCGTGAGGAGCGACCACAGAAGCTGCAGTGCATGGAGTCGTTGTTCTTTTTAGCCATAAATTTCTGTTGAGTCCTTCTTGTTTTATTTAGCGTTGCGTGTGAGCACCTTGTCGATCATGCCATATTCGGCGGCTTCAGCCGAAGTCATCCAGTAGTCGCGGTCGCTGTCGGCATATACCTTGTCGTAGGGCTGCCCGGAGTGGTTGGCGATGATGGTGTAAAGCTCTTTCTTGAGTTTCTGTATTTCGCGTGCGGTGATTTCGATATCGGAAGCTTGTCCCTGTGCGCCGCCCATAGGCTGGTGAATCATCACGCGAGAGTGTTGCAAGGCGAAGCGCTTACCTTTCTCTCCGGCTACAAGGAGCACAGCCGCCATAGAAGCTGCCATACCGGTGCAGATAGTGGAAACGTCGCTTGATATATACTGCATGGTGTCGTAGATGCCCAATCCGGCATAAACCGAGCCGCCGGGAGAGTTGAGGTAGATTGAGATGTCCTTACCGGGGTCGGCAGAGTCGAGATACAAAAGCTGCGCCTGAATCACATTGGCTGTGTAGTCGTCGATCTGAGTGCCGAGGAAGATGATACGGTCCATCATCAGGCGTGAGAAGACGTCCATTTGAGCCACATTGAGCTGGCGTTCCTCAATGATGGTGGGAGAGATGTAACTGCTTGTTATAGAGTTTGAATATTGGTCGAGAGCCAAGCCATTCATGCCGAGGTGATTCACGGCGAAGTTTCTGAAATCGTTATTCTTCATATATCAAAATTATCTATCGAAAATTATTATACAGATTCAAAGTTACAAAAAAACTTGTAAATACCCACGCATTAGGCAATATTTTTTTGCTATGGCATATAAAAAGTCCTCACACCGATGCGAGATGGTGTGAGGACAAAAGTGTTATGCCAAGGTGGAATCAGCGGGGAATCCACCTCTGTCTATAGGCGGTGGGGATTAGAATGTGAACTGCACGCGAGCCTGAACCTGGTGGAAGTTCTTGTCGTAGGGCAAGAAGTCTTTCTTGAGGTTGTGCCAAGTGTAGTTGAGCATTACCTGAGCATACTTGTTGAAAGAGTAGTTAACACCTACAGTGGTAGAATAGATGTCGCCACCACCAACTGAAGTAGCACCGGTACCTGGCCAGTCTTCCATCCAGCCTGCAGCGTAGTAGTTACCACGACCTGCATTGAAGTACTCACCCTCGGTGAGGTTGTTGAGTGCGGTGTAGTTGAAGCGTGCTACAACTTCAAGAGCTTTTCCGTCGTTGCCCTTGAGGACTGCATCGTGCTTGTCGTATTTGTAACCGCCGCCGAAGATCTGGTAGCCTGCCTCAACGTAAGCACCATTGAAGTGGTTGGTCTTTATCTTGTTGGCGTTCTCCCACAATTCGATGTCGCCCCAGCCGTCGATGTTATCCTGCTGTGCGATGTAGATCTTGTAGGAATCACGCTCCTTAGTAACGATGCGGTGCTTGTACTCAGCACGGGCAAAGAACTTGTTGTTGAGATAGAGAGCCTCAGCGCCGAGGTCGATAACATTGTTGGCCCAAGGAAGCTCGCAGCCTACAAACTGCTCGTCCTCATCAACGAATGTTTCAAGAGTCTGACCCATTGAGAAAGTCTTCTTGAGAACCGAAGAACCCTTAGTAACCATGGTCTCGCCACCACCGAGGTGAGCAAAGCGTGCGCTTGCACCCACGTGCCACTTATCGTTGCCGGTGATGTCGCGATAGAGCCAGCGACCTGCAACGGTAAGACCGTTGAAGCCGGCATCAATCTTGTTGTACTGGTTCTCGGTGAAGATACCCTGATAGAGGAACAGGTTGTCGTTGTAAGCCTTGTAGGTGACACCAAGAGCACGGCCTGCGCCAATAGCGTTGCTCATGCCGGCACGGCTGATGAAGTGGTAGCTACCGAGTGAAGTCTGGCGAGCCATCGAACCTGCGGGGTCGTTGTAGTAACCTGCCTTGATAGCGTGAGTGAAATCGTCGCCCTTGGTAGAATACTGCAAATAGATGTTCTTCTGCGAGAACTTGCCATTGCCAAAGCCGAAGTCGGCATAGAAGTACCAGTTTTCACCATAGCTCATGCTTGTGCGAATGCGTGCATCGGTGATAGCAGCACCACTCTGGAGCGGAGTGAAGCTTGTGTGATAGTAGGCAGCATCGGCCATAAAGCGTGCTCCTACGGTGAATTTCACTTGCTTCTCTTTGTTGTCGATGTTAAGTGTAGGATCAGAGTCGAAATCCTGTGCAGTGGCTGAGAGAGAGAATGCAGCCAAAGCCGACATTAAAATATATTTATAGCTTTTCATCACTTATTCTGTTTTTTCTTATATAACAATTGGGTGTATTCACTTGTTTCGTAGTAGCCATGGGATTAGTAGCCGAGATTGTTAAGCAACTCCACTGCATTGGGCACTGTAGATGGCGCCTGGCTGTTGTCGAAGTTTTGTCCCGGGTGGAATGGGTTGGGGAGCTGAGAGTTGCAACGCATACCGTTGTCGATCATATACTGGAGGTTCATCTCGGTGTGGTTGGTGAAGCAGCCGTCCATGTAGATAGGCCAAGTCTGGCTGTCGCCCGGGAATACGCTGTAAGGAGTCTTCTTGATAGTTACCTTCATGAGGTCGTCGAATTCAGTCTCCCAGCCGTAGTTCCAGTAACCCATGTGCTTGGTGATCTGAGCCTGTGAGTCGAATGAATACGGGTGGTTGATCATGCCTGCGCGGCGAACCATGTAGGCCTGCCATGGGCAGTTCATCTCAGGATAGTTGTTAGGAGCACCCGAGATAGCCGGACCGATGATGTGGCAGCCGTGATCCTGCATAGTCTTGATGAAAGCGGCAACACCGGTTGGGGTGTCATACTTGATGTCGGTAGCATAGTCGCCCGGATAGCTGGTCCAGAGGAGGTAGCAGAACGGAACGCGACCCTTGAATACCTGGAATGCGCGGTTGGTAGCGTCGAATGAGAACGACTGGAGAATAACCTTACCATTAGTGTTACCAACGTTTACCTTGCCATTCTTGTAGAACTGAGTGTTGCTCTCAGGCTTGGTGATGATGTTCCAGCCCCACTTGTCGAGCTCTTTGTAAACGCGAGCTTCCATATCCTTAGGCTGAGCCCAGCTTTCCTTGAACTCGATGTAGATACCGGGGCGGTTTCCGCTGTCCTTGTCGTCGGCTACGTATGCGTTGCTGAAGTCGTAAACGAGGAAGTCCATGTAGCGAGCCTGAGCTGTCCATGTGGTACCCTCAACCTCAGTAGAAGGAGCTGCCGAGCAAATCTCAACGAGAGACTTGCCCTTGAGCGAGTTCTTCACGTGGTAGGGGAGGATACGGCGACCCTGAGCGTCGCGGTTGAGCTTCTTACCCTCGGCGTAAGCGATCTGGTCGGCAAGAGCACTGATGTATAGACCGTTGGTATAGACCACCTGAGCGTTCTTGTCGGCCTTCCATGCATCGAGAGTTTCCTGAAGAGGATTGTTGGTAGAAGCAAAGCTTGCGCGAGCCTGCTCAAGGTTGTCCTCGTTGAACCAAGAACCGGCGTCGAGCATAAGCAACTCAGCGTAGTAGTAGTTGCGAGGATAGTAGCTGTAGTAGTTTCCGAGGTCGTTGTTGTACTGCTCGTTGATATCAGCCTCAGTGAAGTTACAAGGAGTTCCGTCCTCGTAGGTCAGTGAGCGATAGAAGGCACGACGGATGTCGGGCACTTGGTCGCTGAATACGCTCTGAATGTTGGTAGTGCGCTTCAAGTTGTCATCATGAAGGGAAAGAACCACACCATCTTTAGTGGCTTGGAGGTCCGACTCAAGATAGTCGGCACCCATGTCGCGGGCCCAGCGCCAAGAAGCCTCTGTCTCCTCAGGAGTCCAGTAGGTACTACCACGGTGAGCGATAACGGCATAGAGAGGAACATAGTCACGTACTTTAGCAAGTTCTGAATTTAGAACTTGAACATCTACCTTCTTGGCTTGAGCATTGTAATCGACAAACTGCTGTTCGTCGGAACAAGAAGTCATGGCGGCAGCAGCTATGAGGCCTATTGCACCAATTCTTAGATAATTTTTAATCATAAGATTTTCAATGATTAGAGTTAATAATGTATTTGATTAATAATTTGGGTACTAAGTTATATGAAAAAAGACTAATTGCATAGTGATAAGTTATGCTTTCGTTGTTGTCGCCTTGCTTTTCGTGTAAATTTCGTTACTACCAAATCGGCTTTCGTAAATTTAACCGAAAAATAACGAGTGAATACTGAAAAGCAACATGTTAAATTGTGCCAAACAATTAATAAGGTAGAAAAAATGCCCTCGAATTGTTTGCCGGGGGCAAATATATATAGAATTTTTAAATGACGCAAGAAAAATTATCGAAATTTTATATTTTAATTGCAAAAGTTGTGAAGTTTCGTTTTGAAAGTGACAAATTTGGCGGAAAACATGATAAAAATTACGCTTGACGGCTGAAAAACGATATAAACATAACAAGAAATCACGAAGCAGGTGAAATGTCGCGGAGCATCTTGATTAACCGGCATAGCACATTGTTGGTAGTGCGGTCGATTACGCGGTCGCGTGTGCCGGGAAGGTGATAACATTCACATTCAATTCGGTCGCCACACTTGATGGCTACCCACACAGTGCCCACCGGCTTGTCGGGAGTTCCGCCACCGGGGCCTGCAATTCCCGATGTGGCGATGGCGCAATCGGTGTGCATGAGCTGTGCCACACCTTTTGCCATAGCTTCTACTGTGGGTTCACTCACTGCTCCGTGAGTGGCAAGCACATCGTCGCTCACACCAAGCACCTCGTGTTTCACGGTGTTGCTGTAGGCTACCACCGAACCGGTGAAGTAGTCGCTGCTGCCGGCTATTGCGGTGATGGCGTGAGCCACATTGCCACCTGTGCAGCTTTCGGCAGTGGATAGCGTCATGCCACGGTCGCGCAGCATATCGCCCACAATGGCTGCGAGGGGCTTGTCGTCGCAAGCAACTATTGCGTTGCCGAGCGTCTGCTTCAGTAAAATTGAGAGCCGCTCCATTTCGTCGTGTAGCACAGAGGCATCATGGTGCTTTCCGCTCAGCCGCAGGCGAATCACCCCGGGTTTGGGCAGATAGGCAAGGTGAATGAATGGGGGTATCTGCTTCTCAAAGTCGTCGAGAGTCATTGCCAGGCGCGATTCCATATAGTCGATAACCACAAAGGTGTGGTGCTCAATGTGCTCATCGGTGACAAAACGCTTGATAAGTTGCGGAATCACCTCGCGCTCCATCATCTGTTCGGTCTCAAATGGCACACCGGGCATCGACACGAGCACTTTGCCATTCTTTTCAAACCACATGATGGGTGCTGTGCCCACCTTGTTCTGGATTACGCGGCAACTCGAAGGCACCATTGCCTGGGCAGCGGTGAGGGTGTTGATTTTCAGGTGGCGCTTTTCGAGAACCTCAAGCACATTTTGCTCTACCTCGGGGCTGTGCACAAGCGCGCCGCCAAAGTAGCGGCAAAGTGTAGGCTTGGTGATATCGTCTTTCGTGGGACCCAGACCTCCAGTGGTGAGGACGATGTCGGTCTGTGCGAAAGCATCGTCGATAGCGCGGAAAATCTCCTCGCTGTCGTCGCCGATAACTTTCACGCTTCTTACGCTCCAGCCGAGCGGATTGAGGTGGCGGGCAATCCACCCCGAATTTGTGTCGGTCACTTGCCCTATCAATAGTTCATCGCCAATGGCGATAATTGAAACTTCCATAAATCAGAGAGCTTTCGGTGAATTGAAAAAATTATTGCTTTTAATCGTGGGGTGAGCCTGAATGTCATCACACTGTTACGCGGGCGAATGGTGGGAGTGAAATGTCGCAGAAGTCCTTGTTGAGATACTTGAAATAGCCTGCTACGGCCACCATTGCGGCATTGTCGGTGGTGAAAAGGCGCTTGGGAATGAAAGCCTTCAGATGGTGGCAGTCGGCATATTGCTGCACGGCATTACGCACGCCCGAGTTTGCCGACACACCGCCACCGATGGCGATAGTCTTGATGCCCGTCTGCTTCACAGCCTTTGAGAACTTGTCCATGAGAATGTCGATAATCGTCTTTTGGAGAGAAGCGGCGAGGTCGGCTTTGTTTTCCTCAATGAAATTCGGGTTTTCGGCTTTTGCATCGCGCAGGGTGTAGAGAAACGAAGTCTTTAGTCCGCTGAAGCTGTAGTCGAGACCGGCAATGTGGGGCTTGCTGAAGCGGAAACGCTTAGCGTCGCCCTCAGCAGCAAGACGGTCGATGAATGGACCGCCGGGATAGGGTAGCCCCATCACTTTGGCACACTTGTCGAAGGCTTCACCGGCAGCATCGTCGATGGTCTGTCCCAGCACCTCCATCTTGTAGGGTGAATCCACACGGATAATCTGCGAGTTACCGCCCGAAATAAGGAGGCAGAGGTAGGGGAACTCAGGCACTTCGCTGTCGGGCGATTCCTTCACGAAGTGCGAAAGCACATGCCCGTGCAGGTGGTTCACATCGAGCAGCGGAATGTCGAGAGCCAAAGCCAGCCCCTTGGCAAACGATGTGCCCACAAGCAGCGAGCCGAGCAAGCCCGGACCGCGGGTGAAAGCAATTGCGCTAAGGTCGGATTTCTCGATGCCTGCTTGCCTGATGGCTTCCGACACCACAGGTACAATGTTTTGCTGGTGGGCACGCGAGGCCAGCTCGGGCACCACGCCGCCATAGGCTTCGTGCACTTTCTGGCTTGCAATCACGTTGCTCATCAGCACCCCGTCTTTAATCACAGCCGCCGAGGTGTCATCGCACGACGACTCAATTCCAAGGATTATTACGCTCATATATTTATATTGTTTTTCAGTCAACTAAAAAATGCAGCTTTGCGCAAGCTATAATGTTGCTGTTTATTACACACTACAAAAGCACGGCAGAAGAGCCCCGCTCCTCTACCATTTCCGAAATTCACTGCGAATTTACATCTTTTTCCTCAATTTCCCTACAAATTTCTTAAATGACTTCCTCGCAAGTGAGCATTTCGGTGCCGCGATACACCACAATCACTTTGTGGAGGGTGGTGTTGCCGATGTTTTCGCCTACGGTAACAGTGTCGGCATAACGACATACCTGATTGCGGGCTTGTGCGATGGCTGAAGCCTCGTTTTCGCTTGTGGCATTGCTCTTTAGGTATTTAAGCTCAATAATATAGGAATGCTGCATATCGGTGTAAATCTCGTGAAGCGGACGCAGGAAGATGTCGGCGTAACCGCCTTGGGTGTCGAGTTCAGAGATGGGGCGATAGAATGAGCACTGGCTGGTGAGTGCTAGAGTGTAGCCGTGAACGAAAGCCTCGCCTTTGAGCTTGTCGCGCTGAGAAGCGTAAGTGTGCAGGCTGTCGGCAATATATTGGAAGAAAGGCTTGAAATCGCCAAGATATGCCATGAGTTGCTCCTTCTTGCGAAGGTCGTAGCTGTCGTAGCGCAGGTTGTTGTCGCGGTAGTTGTCGAGAAGGTAGGTATATACCTGTTCGCGTACAACCTCGTTGGGAATAACAAATTTTGTATCGCCCATATATGTTCCGCCCAATGTCACCATGCCGAAGTAGAACAGAAGGCTGATGAAATTGTCGTTGTTGGCAATGCTCTCTGCCGGGAAGCCCGGTTTTAGCTCACCTGTGATAAAGCCTTGCGACACGAGGCGCTGAATTACCGATGCATCGTGTGCAAACTCTTTGTCCTTGCGAATGAGCATTCGCAGCTTGTTGTAGTCAATGCGAATGTTGTCTTCAAGTAAGCGTTCTGGGATTGTACACCCATTATCAATGTAGCTAAATAGGAAGTATAGCACCATGTTGGAGTTGTACATGGTTGTCTTTCCGTAAGCTTGTTTGGCGAAGCAGTAGTTGTCGTACCACGGCTTCATTGTCGCTATCAGTTCGTCGATACTATGGTTGAAATGAGCGGTGGAGGAGTAGTAGGTGAGCATGTCGCGCACTTCCTGCTCGGTGAAACCTACCATTTCATTAAACTCATAGGAAAGAGAGTAGTTTGTGCCGATGTTGAATCCGCTTGTGAGGTCGTCGAGGGTAACCGGGCTGACTCCCGTGACAAATACACGTTCAATTGAAGAGTATGTCCCCGATTTTATAGTGTCGAAGAAAGTGCGTAGATAACCGGTTCCGTGCGTTTCGCTCTTGTATTCTTGCAAGCGGGCAGCATCGGAGAGAATGTTGTTGGTGAAATGGTCATACTCGTCGATGAATAGGTAAATCTTCAGTCCGGCTTCTTTGCATATTATATACAATTGTTCGAGTTGTTTCACACAACCATGTTCGGCCATGACCTTCTCGCGTGTCCCTTCAGGAAGAAGGGAGTGGTAGATTCTACAGAATGATTCAAATGCAATGGAGCAGTGAGAGTCGAGCGAGCTGCGGTAGTTGCCAAGCTCGGCATCGATTACGGCAAAATTCAAGTGTATCACAAGAAACTTGTTGTGCAGGGGTGTTGGGTGTTTACCTATATACAAGTCGCCATAAAGCCTCTCAAACTTGTCGGCTTGGTTGATGTCGTAGTAGTGCTGGAGCATCGACATGGTGAGGCTTTTCCCGAATCGGCGAGGTCGAATGAAGAAAAAGAATTTATTGGCATTCTCCACTTTCTCAATAAAACGGGTCTTATCCACATAGTAGCAATCGTCTTCGCGTACGGCTACGAAGTTCATCA
>CALZFJ010000015.1 GCA_945645715.1 uncultured Prevotellaceae bacterium
AGAGTGAAAGTGACTTCGTTCGACCGCAACCACGCCTATCACTACGTCTATGGCTACCTCTTCTTCAACCTCGTGCCGATTGAGCAGAACATTCACGCCGACTCTATCGACCTCGAAATGCACATCATTGAGGGTCCGCAGGCGCGTATCAACAAGGTGGTAATCAACGGTAACGACCGCCTCTATGAGAAGGTTGTGCGCCGCGAGCTGCGTGTGCGCCCCGGTGAACTGTTCAACAAGGAGGCACTTATGCGCTCGGCACGTGAAATCGCCCAGACAGGACACTTCGACCCAGAGGCTATGGATATTCGCCCCGAACCGAATGAGGAGAACGGAACAGTGGATATTCTCTTCAATCTCGAGTCGAAAGCCAACGACCAGATTGAGTTCTCGGCAGGTTGGGGTCAGACCGGTATCATCGGTAAGCTCAGCCTGAAGTTTACCAACTTCTCCATCAAGAACCTCTTCCGCCCCTCGTCGTACAAGGGAATCATTCCGCAGGGTGAGGGACAGACGTTCACTATCTCGGCGCAGACCAATGCCAAATACTACCAGGCATATAGCATCTCCTTCCTCGACCCGTGGTTTGGCGGCAAGCGACCCAACTCGCTCTCGGTTTCGGCATTCTACTCGCGCCAGACCGGTATCAACTCGTCGTACTACAACAATAACTACCTCAACAGCGGTTACTACTACGGCAACAACTACGGCTACGGCAACAACTACTATAACAATTACAACAACTACTACGAGAATGCCTACGACCCCAACAAGTTCCTGCAGATGGCAGGTATCACAGTGGGATTCGGTAAGCGCCTCTCGTGGCCCGACGACTACTTCACTTTCACTGCCGAGCTGGGATATCAGTGGTACTACCTGAAGAACTGGGAGTATCTCTACTATATGAGCAATGGTGTGTCAAACTCAATCACCTTGGGATTGACCCTCGCCCGCAACAGTATCGACAACCCACTCTACACCCGCCGAGGCAGCTCGTTTGCGCTGAGCCTGCAGATGACTCCGCCGGCTTCGCTCTTTGGCAACAAGGACTGGGACGCTCTTGCCGCTGCCGGAACCACCGATGCCAAGAAGCAGCTCTACAAGTGGATTGAATACTGGAAACTGAAGTTCCGCGCAAAGACCTATACTCCGATTACCAACCCCGACGATAAATGGACACTCGTGCTCATGACACGTGCCGACATAGGATTGCTCGGAAGCTATCACAAGAGCCTCAAGTCGCCGTTTGAGACCTTCTATGTGGGAGGTGACGGTATGTCGGGAAGCTACACCTACGCTACCGAGACTATCGCTCTGCGTGGTTACGACAACGGTGCCTTCACACCCTACGGTAAGGAAGGTTATGCCTACACCCGCTTCTGCTTCGAGCTTCACTTCCCGTTCATGCTCCAGACATCGACCACCATTTATGGACTTGCCTTCCTCGAAGGCGGTAACGCCTGGACGTCGGTCAAGGAGTTCTCGCCATTCAATATCAAGCGTTCGGCAGGTGCCGGTGTGCGTATCTTCCTCCCGATGATCGGAATGATGGGTATCGACTGGGCTTACGGTTTCGACAAGGTGTATGGCACAAAGGGAGGCAGCCACTTCCACTTCGTGCTCGGACAGGAGTTCTAAGCCACTACGCGAAAACTTAATAAATCAAAAATCGCGATGTTTGAATAAACCTTTGGCATTGCTATCGGTCAAATAAGTGATTTTTTTAACTTAAAATGATTAAATACTAAACATCATGAAACGAATAATTATTGCAGCTTTTGCAGTGCTTGCTTGCACCGTAGGTGCTATGGCGCAGAAATTCGCATTGGTCGATATGGAATATGTGCTCAAGAATATTCCGGCATACGAAATGGCTAATGAGCAGCTCAACCAGGTGTCGCAGCGATGGCAGAAGGAAGTTGACGATCTCGCCAAGGAGGCGCAGACCATGTATAAGAATTTCCAGAACGATATGGTGTTTCTCACCGACGAGCAGAAGAAGCGCAAGGAGGAGGAGATAATGGCTAAGGAGAAGGAAGTGACTGAGCTTCGCTACAAATACTTCGGTCCGCAGGGCGAGCTTTTCAAGAAGCGTGAGTCTCTTATCAAGCCTATCCAGGACGATATCTACAATGCTGTGAAGAAGGTGAGCGAAGAGCGTGGATACCAGGTAATTTTCGACCGCGCATCGTCGCAAAGCATAATTTTTGCCTCTCCTAAGATAGATATTAGCAATGAAGTGCTCGCAAAATTAGGATATTCAAAATAAAATTGTAATTTTGCACCATAATTCCGAAAATTAAAAATTTAATAGCATATTAACGACATGATTAAGAAACTAATTTTAGCTGCATTCTTGGCATTGCCAATGTGCATCGCTGCCCAGACTCTCAAGTTTGGAACCGTGAATACTCAGGAGATTTTCAACCTTATGCCCGATAAGGTAACTGCCGAAAACACCCTCAAGGGCGTTTCGGAGAAGTATGAGGCTGAATTCAAGAAACTTCAGGAAGAATTCAACAAGAAATACACTGAATTCCAGGCTCTCGACGAGAATACTCCGCAATCAATCAAGGACAGCCGCGCCCGCGAGCTTCAGGAGAACTCTCAGAAGATCCAGAACTTCCAGCAGATGGCTCAGCAGGACCTTGCAAAGCAGCAGGAGACTCTTCTTGCTCCTATCAGCGAGAAAATCCAGAAGGCAATTCAGGCAGTAGGTGCTGAGGGTGGATTCACTTTCATCTACGACCTTTCTATTCCTGCCGTAATCTACACCGGCAACGGCGCAGTTGATGCTACTCCGCTCGTGAAGGCTAAGCTCGGCATTCAGTAAGAATGTAGATAAAATGTTACTTTTTGCATAATGAAGGCGGTAACGCTCCGGAAGGAAGTGTTGCCGCTTTCATTTTTCGCCCTCTAAATCGGGCTCTTGTGGCGTTTTTTTCGGGGGTGAGGTGGGAAATGTCGGGGATTATGTGTAAATTTGCAAAATGGGACGAATTTTGGCAATTGATTTCGGGCGGAAGCGAACCGGTATCGCTGTGACCGACCCGCTGCAGATTGTGGCTAACGGACTCACTACCGTGGCTACACACACCCTTATCGACTTCCTTCAAAGCTATGTGAAGAGCGAGCCGGTGGAACTGATAGTGGTGGGATTGCCAAAGCAGCTCAATGGGCAGCCATCGGAAAGCACGAAGTGGCTTGAACCGTTTCTCAACCGCTTGCGAAAGGTGATGCCCGATATGCCTGTGGTGATGTACGATGAGCGTTTTACCTCCACGCTGGCGCACCGTGCCATGATTGATGGCGGAATGAAGAAGATGGACCGCCGCAACAAGGAGGTGGTGGATAGCATTGCCGCTGCGATTATCCTCAATGATTACCTCCAGAGCCGGAGATAGGTAAGAGATCTTTTAAAGGTAAGAGGTAAGGGGTAAGAGGTAAGAGATCTTTTAAAGGTAAGAGGTAAGGGGTAAGAGATTTTTAAAGGGGAGAGGTCTTTTAAAGGTAAGGGTGAGAGGACTGGGGGCTTTGTGTGCCCATGAGTCACGCACAAACTAATGAGATAACAAAGAAAGTAACAAATATTGAGATGATACTACCAATTTATCTTTACGGTCAGCCCGTGCTTCGTCGCGTGGCTGATGTGGTCACCCCCGAATATGAGGGGCTTAGTGAGCTTATCGAGAATATGAAAGCCACTATGTATGCATCTGAGGGCATCGGTATCGCTGCGCCTCAGGTGGGTGTGAGCGCAAAAATAGTTTATATTGATGCTTCGGCTCTCAAGGAGAGTTTTCCTGAGCTTGCCGACTCGAAATATGTGCTTATTAACCCCGAAATCACCGTGCTCGACGATGGAAAGCGCCTTTCGCGCGACGAGGGTTGCCTTAGTCTCCCGGGAATCTATGAGGGAGTAGTACGCACCGAGAAAATCCGCATCAAGTGGCAAGACGAGAATTTTGTGGAACACGATGAGGTGATTGAGGGCTATCTCGCACGCGTGATGCAGCACGAGTGTGACCACCTCGACGGAAAGGTGTTTATCGACCATCTTTCGCCCATTCGCAAGCAGCTCATCAAGGGCAAGCTGAACAACATCATTCGCGGCAAGGTCAATTGCGACTATCGCACGAAGGGGAATGTCGGTAAGAGGTGAGAGGTTTTTTTAAGGTAAGAGGTAAGAGAGGGTAATTGTAACCTTTGTTATAAACTAATTAACAAACAGAATATACATAATTATGGCTGACGACAAGAAAGTGATTTTCTCGATGGTGGGTGTGAGCAAGATCTATCCGCCGCAGAAGCAGGTGTTGAAAGACATTTATCTTTCGTTTTTCTACGGTGCCAAGATTGGCATCATCGGACTTAATGGAGCCGGTAAATCCACGCTCCTCAAGATTATCGCCGGCATTGAGAAACAATATCAGGGCGAAGTGGTGTTCTCTCCGGGCTACTCGGTGGGCTACCTTGAGCAGGAGCCTAAGCTCGACCCCGACAAAACAGTGAAAGAGGTGGTGCAGGAGGGTATGCAGCATGTGCTCGACCTCATCGCTGAGTTCGACAAGGTGAATGAGAGCTTTGGTGACCCCGATGTGCTTGAAGACCCCGACAAGATGGATAAACTCATCACACGCCAGGCTGAGCTTCAGGATAAGCTCGATGCCTGCGACGCCTGGAACATTGATAACAAGTTGGAGCGTGCTATGGACGCGCTGCGCTGTCCGCCCGAAGACCAGAAAATTGCCACTCTCTCGGGTGGTGAGCGTCGCCGCGTGGCTCTTTGCCGCCTCTTGCTCCAGCAACCCGATATCCTCCTCCTCGACGAGCCTACCAACCACCTCGATGCAGAGTCGATCGATTGGCTCGAGCAGCACCTTCAGCAGTATGCCGGCACGGTGATTGCGATCACTCACGACCGCTACTTCCTCGACCATGTGGCCGGCTGGATTCTTGAACTTGACCGTGGTGAGGGTATTCCATGGAAGGGTAACTACTCTTCGTGGCTCGACCAGAAGACAAAGCGCATGGCTCAGGAAGAGAAGCAGGCAAGCAAGCGCCGCAAGACGCTTGAGCGCGAGCTTGAATGGGTGCGTATGGCTCCCAAGGCTCGTCACGCCAAGGGCAAGGCTCGTCTGTCGAGCTACGACCGTCTGCTCAACGAGGACCAGAAGGAGCGCGAAGAAAAGCTCGAAATCTTTATCCCCAACGGTCCGCGCCTCGGCAACAAGGTTATCGAAGCCGAGCACGTGCAGAAGGCTTATGGCGAAAAGCTGCTCTTCAACGACCTCAACTTTATGCTTCCACCCAACGGCATTGTGGGTGTCATCGGTCCTAACGGTGCCGGCAAGACCACGCTTTTCCGCTTGATAATGGGCTTGGAGAAAGCCGACAAGGGCACGTTTGCCATAGGCGAAACGGTAAAAATTGCCTACGTGGATCAGACGCACAAAGACCTTCACCCCGACAGCACCGTCTATCAGGTGATTTCGCAGGGTGTGGAGTCGTTCCGCATGGGCGGTCGCGACATGAATGCCCGCGCATATCTCTCAAAGTTTAATTTCACCGGTGCCGACCAGGAGAAGAAGATTGCCATGCTATCGGGTGGAGAGCGCAACCGCCTGCACCTTGCAATGGCACTGAAGGAGGAAGGCAATGTGCTACTGCTCGACGAGCCTACCAACGACATCGATGTGAACACTCTGCGTGCTCTTGAGGAGGGTCTGGAGAACTTCGCCGGCTGTGCTGTGGTGGTTTCGCACGACCGCTGGTTCCTCGACCGCATCTGCACTCACATTCTCGCCTTCGAGGGCGACAGCCAAGTGTTCTACTTCGAGGGAACATATTCGGAGTATGAGGAAAATAAGCGTGCACGCATGGGCGATGTGGAACCGCACCGCATTCGCTATCGCAAACTGATGGAATAGCCGGCTTAGCATTAGCCGCTTCATATATAGAGGTTACGGCTTGGAAAATGTGCTTTAAAAGGCTTCGTTTTCTTGCCGTAGCCTTTGGTTTTCAGCGGTTATGATAGGTATAAATGAAATGCAGATTGTCATCACGACAACCTGCACATCAATTAACCTTAAATCTAATACCATGAAAAACACACTGCAAAGATAAGAAAAAAAATTCTATTGTTGAGCTAAATCAGTGAAATTTAACATAGTATAAAAACTGTTAGAATGACGGGCGACCTGAAAATATTAATCGTAGATGAAGATCAGGAGTATTGCGCAAGGCTCTCCGATCGCCTGCGCCGCGAAGGATTCATTGTTTCGGTGGTCAATAGCACCACCGAGGCAATTTCTTCGTGCGACTTGCCGTCGTTCTCACTTTTCATTCTTGAGGTGGCTATGACCAAGGTGAGCGGTTTCGACTTTGCAAAGCGCCTCAAGAACAATGCCGCCACCGAGTATGTGCCCATCATCTTCTGTTCCGGCATAGGCGATGAGCAGGCGTGTGTGATGGGGCTTAATATCGGTGCCGACGATTATATCGTGAAGCCTTATCGCGAAGACGAGTTTGTGGCACGTGTCCGCAGCGTGCTGCGCCGTTCCATAATGCGCCGCAAGCGCACCCACGACATATCGGAGGGAGCTTATATCCCCGACATCGTCTTCCGTGAGCTTCGCATCGACGTGAACAACAAGTTGTGCTACCTTCACGGAATGCCTATGAAGCTCACGCCCACCGAGTATGCACTGCTGCACCTCCTTGTGTCGCATCGCAACCGCATTTTCTCGCGCAGCGAGATAGTTGCCAAGGTGTGGGGCAACAGCTACAGCGTCACCCCTCGTGCCGTCGATACCACACTCGCCCGACTCCGCCACAAGCTCGGCGACTATAGCAGCTGCATTTACACCCACAAGACGTGCGGCTACGGCATCTTCGACCCCGACCGCACTCCGGCATGATTCTCCCACGCTACAACACAAAAAGAGACCGGGTCGCACACATGCGCGTGCCCGGTCTCTTTTATGTGTCATGGGGTGGTGCAGCTATTCGGCAGTGGGGTGCAGGGAATTTTCCTGCCTTGTCGATACGAAACGGCAGAAGTCGAGATATAGTTTCCTGTCGTTGGCATCAGTTGATTCAAACATGCTGTTCAGGGCATGGCTGCCGATGTAGTAGGCAATGTCCTTGGCAAACCAAGTGCCGTATTCGCGGAATTTCGCCATATATAGCTTCAGGCGGTCGTCGCGGCAGTCGCTCGACGATTTCAACACACGTTCATCAAATTCTATCTCCATGCCCATACCGAGGCTTGATGCGATGCGGCAAGCGGCATCGAGACGTCCATCAATAGGCTCGGGGCTGAAAAAGTAGTTGGGCTGAAGGAAAGCCTTGGTGAATCGCAGCTCCTTCCAGTTTTCAGTGCCTTGTGCACCGAAGAAAGGAATCCAGTGGAAAGAATAGTGCCTGCTCTTCAGGTGGTCGGCAATGACGGGGATTATGGTGTGGGTGTCGGCATCGTGCTCGGCAATCCAGTAGAAGCCTTTCAGCTCCACATTGTCGTAGTTCATCTTCTCAAAGGCACTGATAGCATAGTCGATATACCACTTTACAGCCTCTATGCAGTCGGTAGCTTGTGTGAAGTCGGGTGTCTTGCCACTGTCGAGTTTACCCCAAGGCTTGCGCAGAGAGCCGTTCTCGAGCGGTTCTTCCACGATGGGTTGCGGAATGCCGATAACCACGCCCCTCTTAGCAACAGGTGCGCCCATTCGGGCAGCAGCATTGCCTATCGCCTCGTTAAGTCCGCCAATACCGGTTGAAGGTTGGCAATATGAGTCGATGAGGTTTTTCCAGTCGTCTTTTGAGGCAGGATAGCGGTGATAGCCCTGTGCAAACTCCACATCGTTGTCGGTCAGTCCGGAATAAATCTCCAGAAACAAGTAACTGTCGAAAAGCCAGTGTTCCTTGCCATTCTCGTCGGTGTAGCTTACGTTTGGGGCACAGTCGGCGGCATTCCACTTCAGCTCACGGTGGTTACCTCCCGAGTACAGGAGAACCATATCGTGGCAGCCGCCATCGGCTGTATTGCCTGAGGCAATGATTGGCGACGATTGAAGCACTTCTCCCTCATATTTTGCGCAGAGTCGCTTAGCCACAGTGAAGGCATCGCCGCGGGGAGTGTAGTGCAGGCGGTTTTCGACATTCGGGAAGGCGGTTTCAAACTCGTAGCACCACTCGGTGAACTTCTGCTCGTCGAAATCCACGCCGTTCACTGCGGCAGTGGTAACTTCGTCGATGAAACGGGCCCATCGCACGAGGTAGTATTCGCGAGTCAGCGTTGAAAGCGAGCGATTGGCATAGTCGGTGACAGCCGGAGTGTCCGACCACTTGGTGATAAGCAGACGGGCATCTTTCTCATAGTAGTCTTTCAGCTCAGGGCTGTCGCCCATGTCGCGGGCCAGCTTAATCCAGCGGTCGAGCGTGAAGCTCTCCTCACATGCAAGCAGGTCGTCGAGGTCGTTAAGCAGTTCAATCATCTTCTTGCCATAGGCGTTGAGGTGATATATGTCGCGATGCTCGTAGGCAAGGGCAAACGAATCGCGCAGCGTGGTGAAATGGTTTCCGAGCACTTGGCGTCCGAGGTTCACAATGTCGAAAGTGTAGTCGTTGCGCCCCTTGATATTCTCAGAGAGCATTTCACGCCATATTTTCAGCAGGTCTTTGTTGGAGTAGTCGATAGTATTGACTGTGGTGCAGAATCCGTAGCCCTTGAGGCACGGACGCGCATTCGTCAAAGTGGCTTGCGAGCCTGTTGAGGGGTGAACGTAGATGTCATCCACGAGCCTGCGCCAAGCATCGGCGATGAGAGCCGATTTAGAGCCTGCGCGTGAATATGCGTGATTCTCAATCCAGCTATCGACAGTGAAGCCGAGGTTCCATGCCTTGCTGAGTACAAATTCATACATAAATTCGTTGCAGTCGAGACCCTCGGGCGTACAGCCCAGTCCTTTGAGGTTTTCTCCGGCTTCGCGGCAGACGCTGTCGATGCGGCAGTTCACTTGGCGCGGATTGCCGGCGAGCATGGTGTTGCCTCCGAAATTGCCAAGGTAGCTCCAGATGAAATCCTGTCCGTGGAACTTGTCGGAGCGTCGCCATATCTCCACGTTGTCGCTGAAGTAGTCGAGCATCACCAGTCGTCCCTTGGGCACACCCGAGAGGAATGCCTCAATACGGTCGGGGAGCCACAGATCCTTGTCGAGGTAGAACATCCAGCTCATCTGGAACCAGATGGCTTCCTTATCGACTTTAGCCATTGAAGAGTAGATGCGATTGGAGAAACGTTTCAGCTCCGAAAGCTCCCACGAAGGTGGCTGTACTTCATTAAACATATCAACGCCATAGATATGGTCGGTGCCAAACTCCTTTGCCTGCTCCTGCATGTAGAGCTTCTGCACTTTCAGGAATAATGGGTCGTCGGGGTCGAGGAAGTAGCAGTTGTTTTCATCGGCAAAGCCTAACCATTTGCTCACGTTTGTTATTCGTGCCTTAGGATAGATGCGCTTCAGTGAGGCAGGCAAGTGCCCGCTGAATGCCGGTAGCACGGGCTTCATGCCGAGTGCACGTTCACGCTCCAGGATGCGTTTCTGAAGCTCAAACTGTCCGTCGAGCCATTCCTTAGGCAGCGGGCCGTTCCAGTGGTCGATGTTGCACATGCGGTGCCAAGGCAGGAACGCCGGTCCGGTGAAATAATTCTGCATGTCGGCATCGGTGAGTCCTAACTTCCGCCATACGCGATACCAAATCGATTCCTGTCCGGTGAGGGCAAAAGGCATGTTCACTCCGTTGAGAGCCATCCAGTCGATGAAGCGCTCCCACTGCGGCCATTGCCAATAGACCATAGTGTAGCCGTAGGTGCAGTAGTTGAGGAAGAATCTCTGCTTCACCCTGCTGCTGCCACCCACCGGCTTCTCCACTTCGGGCAGCCGTGACGGCATCACTACCTTGTCGTAGTCCCACCATGTGATGTGAGTCATGCAGTAGTTTGTGAGGTAGTAGTTGAGACCTACCGCCATTGAGTTTACCGAGTTGCCTCTTATGACGATTCGGCCGCTGTCGCTTGAAATAAGGAAACTGTCGGTTTCCCATGGTTCGGTAATAAAGTCGAAGTGCCTTGCATGCTCAGGAATAATGCGCTCGGCCAGCCCCTTTATAATGGCGATGTCGTTGTTGCCGGCCCAGACACTGCAGCACGTAAGCAGCATCGTGATGATTGATGTGATTTTTTTCATTAGATGGAAATTGTGATTGGTTTGTCGGGTTACGAAAAGAATAAGCGTCCATTACCGCTTCTGCCTGATATACAGTAGTGGCAAGGACGCTTATCCATTATTCACAAATTGTTCTGGAGTTAACTCATGATTGCATTAGTTGTAGCGGTTTGTATCCCACCATACTCTTACGTTCATGCCATCGCCTTTGCCTTGGTTGAGAGAGCCGTCGGTGGCATTGCTGTTTTCGCGAAGCTCATCGTCGGTGTAGCGAAGCTTCTTGATGAATGTTCCCTGTGGGAGCGAAGGCTCCAGGCTCTGAGCCACAGGCATGAGAGCCGGATAGCCGGTGCGGCGGAACTCAGTCCAAGCCTCTTCGCCGTCGGGATAGAGGGCGATCCACTTTTGGGTGATAATCTGCTTCATGTGTCCTTCCTCGCTGCTCTCGGCATCCCAAGCCACACTTCCGGTGGTCATATAGGTGTCGTCGTCGGCAGTGGTGTAGTAAGAAGCATCAAGACCGGCACGCTCATAGTCAAACGAAGCTTTGATACCTGCGATGTAGTTGCTCTTGGCATCACCTGCTCCGGCCCAACCGCGGAGTGCGGCTTCAGCCTTGAGGAAGCAAACCTCAGAGTATTCCATCACCTTCTGGCGCTTTCCAATCAAGAAGTTGCTTGGCTTGGTGTCGGCAAGGTTCCATGCCGGGCAGTTCTGGTAGCCCCAAATATAGGAGCGGTCGGGATAACCCGAAAGAGCATCGGCAGATAGACCGTTAGGTACGCCGGCATACACAGGATTGGCGGCTGTAGAAGTATCGGTGTGTCCGAACCATAGCGAGGTGCGCGGGTCGAGCACGGTGCTGCTGTTTTTGAGGATATTCTCCATGGTCTTGCTCATGCAGAACTCACCCCAGCCCGAAATCTGGAACAATGGCCAGCCATTGGCACCCTTGCCCGAGATATATACTCCGGCATTGTCGTCGTTGCTTGTCATCAGACCGCCCGGAGCAGAGAGAGCAGCTTCAGCCTCTTTTTTAGCTTTTGCCGGGTCTTTGTAGGCAAGACGCATTGCATAGCGCAGGCGCAGCGAGTTACCAAACTTAATCCACTTCGATAGGTCGCCATTGAAGATAAGGTCTTGATTATTCAGGAAAGGCACTTGAGTGATGTCGTCCTTCTTGGCATTGAGCAATTCCACAGCTTCGGTGAGTTCTTTGAACACATCGTTGTAGATGCTCTCCTGGCTGTCGTATTTAGCATCGGCATTACCGATACCGGCCTCGGTGTAAGGAATATCGCCGAAGAGGTCGGTTGTCTGAGCCGTGCAGCGTGCAGTGAATATGCGAATGCACTGGTAGATGTTGCTGTACGAAGGATCTTCATCAGCCACTGTTTTTGCCGACTTAGCCTGTGTGAGCACAGTCACGTAGTAGGAGTTCCAGTAGCCGTCGGTGACCCATGCGCTGTTGTAAGTGTAGGAGTCGCTGTTGAAGTAAGAAGCCGAGTTGGCAAAATATTGTGCATAGAGGTTGCAGTGCAAGTTGGGACCAACCTGAAATTCCCAAGATGCAATGTGAGCGCCATACTCCTGAATATAAGGCATCATATAGCTGGGGTTTGGCGAAGTAATGGCATTGGGGTTTTGGTTCATTTCATCAAAATCGCCTGTACATGCAGTCATCAATGCCAATGCGCTTAATGCACTTATTGATTTCTTTATATTTAGTTTCATAGCTGTATATTCTGTGGGGGTTAGAATTTAACGTTTAGTGAGAATCCTATGCTGCGTGTAGGAGGCAGTGAAGCAAGCTCAAATGCCTGTGCATAGTCGCTACGCGAGAATGCACCCTCTGGGTTAACCGGCGCAGCCTTGTAGATGTAGAACAAGTCGCGAGCCACGAGTGACAGTTTCACGTAAGAGATGGGTGAGTGCATGAACCACTTCTGTGGCAAGATGTAGCCAAGTGACATCTCGCGCATCTTCACGTAGGTAGAGCTATACACAAATTCCTCGGCAATTCCGTCAGGTCCGGCGATGCTGCTCCAGTAGTTTTCGGCAGTAACGCCCTTGGTGTTGGGCTTGCCATCGGCTGTTACGCCCGGAACTACGATTGTAGCGCCTTCACGACCTTCGAGTGTGCGGGCTGATGTTCCTGCCTGGCATGCATAGCTGTCGGTGAGCGAGATAAACTCTCCGCCCTCGCGCACGTCGATAAGAGCTGAGAATGTGAGGTCTTTCCAGCGAAGGGTGTTGGTGATTGATCCGGTCCAGTTTGGCATCATGTTGCCCACCACCTTGTTCGATTCACGCATTGGGAGGCCGTTGTTATCAACGATGATGTTGCCTTTGTCGTCGCGCTTGTAAGCCTTGCCCACGATGTCGCCATATTTTCCACCCTCATCTACAACTACAGAACCGATACGGAGTGTGTTGAGCGTGAAGCGTGTAGCCTCGCTGTCGAGCTTCTCGCAAGTGGTGCGGTTCAAGCCCCAGTTGATGTTCATATCCCAGTTCCAGTCCTTAGTTTGAATGATAGTACCGCCAAGCATCACCTCAAGACCGTGGCTCTTGATAAGTCCGCCATTGATGCGCTTTGAAGAGTATCCCGATGAACCCGGGAGTGCTACGCCAAGGATTTGGTCTTTTGTCTCGGTGTTGTAGTAAGTGAAGTCGAAGTTGAGGCGGTTGTTGAAGAAGCGAGCCTCAGTACCGATTTCAAATGAAGTGGTGCTCTCGGGCTTGAGGTCGGCAAGCGCCTTGGTAGCACCGCGATAGAGCTTGAGCACATCGGGGTTAACTTTATCGCCCGTCCACAGATAATAGTAGGTCATGAGCTTGTATGGGTCGGTGTCGTTACCCACCTTTGCCCACGAACCGCGCACCTTCCAGTAGCTGAGCCAGTCGGGCAGTTTCACCATTTCGGTGATGATGCCGCTAAGTCCTACTGAAGGATAGAAATATGAGCGGTTGTTGGCAGGAAGAGTCGATGACCAGTCGTTACGGCCGGTGAGGTCGAGGTAGAGCATACCCTTGTAGCCTACAGAAGCCTGGGCAAACACTGATTGGATTTCCTTCTTTGAGTAACCCTCGGTTACGGTCTGGGCGCTGCCGTTAGAGAGGCTCACGAAGCCCGGAATGGCAAATTTTCCAGCTGAGCCGGCAAGGCTCTGCGACTGGATATTGTTGACCGATGTTCCAAGGTTTGCAGTCACTGAGAAGTCGTTGAATGTCTTGTCGAAGTAGAGAATGAGGTCGGCATTAAACTCCTTGTTGTTGAGACGGCTGGTAGAGTATGACGAAGCCACCGATGAAGGGTCGGGGAGAGTGTTGTAGCTCTTGAGAATGTCGTTATACCAGTCGATGCCCACGCGTCCGGTGAGTCGCAGATAGTCGGTGAAGTGTGCGGTTGCGGTCACCTGTCCGATGATACGGTTGCGAAGGGCATTGCTTCCGTTCTCATTGATCTGCATTGCGTAGGGGTTAGAGTAGTTTTCGCTCGGTCCGGTCCAGTTCACTGTGTTGTAGGCATATTGTCCCACACCACGCGGATCCTTGAGGTCGGCAAGGCGGATTCCGCGAGCCATCTTCACGAGCTGCAAGTTTACGCCATACTCACCCTGACCCGGGCGGTTGAGCGTCTTTTCGCGCATATAGTTCACCTTCACGCCGAGGTCGATATATTTGCTCTTGAACTGTGTGTTCATGTCGAAATATTGGCGGTTCTGGCTATAGTTGGGGATTACGTCGTTGTTGCGTGAATCGGTAAAAGAGAAACGACCTGAGAGGTTCTCGCTACCTGCCGATGCGGTAACAGTGTTGGTGTAGTTCACGCCGGCACGGTAGAAGTCGCTGATGTAGTCGTTCTGCGGGAGGAGCTGATAGCTGCTATAGCGGTCGTCGCCATAGAACTTGTTGCGCCAGTGCTCCACGGTTTGTCCCTCCATCTTGGCACCCCAGCTGGTCTTGCTGTTGATGTCGAATTGACCACCCGAACCTTGTCCGTAGATATTCTGATACTCATAGGGTGAGTAAGTAGTGGTCACGTTGAGTGTACCGTTATACTCCACGCGAAGGGGCTGACCGTACTTACCCTTCTTTGTGGTGATGATGATGGCACCATTCTGTGCACGCGAGCCATAGAGAGCAGCTGCATTGGCACCCTTCAGCACCGAGATGCTCTCGATGTCCTCGGGGTTGATTTGCGATGCAGCTCCTGCATAGTCGCTACCGCCCCACT
>CALZFJ010000016.1 GCA_945645715.1 uncultured Prevotellaceae bacterium
TCGGGCGTAAACAGCTCCAAAGGCTACGTTTCGGGTATCGACTTCAAGTTCTTCGGTCAGTTTGTCGAAGGCACCGACTCGTGGCTCAGCTTCTCGCTCATGAAGACGCAAGAAGACCTCAACGGAGTGAAAGTGCCACGCCCTACCGACCATCGATATAGCGTAGCACTCTTTTTCACCGACTATTTCCCGAAGTTCCCAAAGATGAAATTCAGCCTAAAGGCGATTTTCTCCGACGGGCTGCCCACCACTTCACCTCGCACCACACGCGATGTGTCATACTTCCGTGCTCCTGCCTACAAGCGCGTAGATGCCGGTATTTCCTACCAGCTTGTGGGCGGCAACAGTGCCAAGCCAAGCAACTTCCTGCGCCACTTCAAGAGCGTGTGGATTGGAATCGATTGCTTCAACCTCTTCGACATCTCGAATGTGAGCAGCTACTACTGGGTAACCGATGTGAATGAAATACAATATGCTGTCCCCAACTACCTCACACGCCGTCAGATCAACGTGCGCCTGTCGGTGAACTTATAAATTCCCACTTTCAGCCCTGCAAAGATGCTGCGTGGCAGCGATGGTCCATAGATATAGCCTGAGTCGCGGTCGGCACCTTGGTCGAAATCTTTCTGATAGGAATTGAAGATATTCAGTACACCGGCATTAATCTGAAGCTTCACCTGGCCGAACACTTTCACATCATAGCTTAGCTTCAAATTCATATCGAAAAACGCTGGGGTCTTCACCGCCACATCTATTGCTGTGCCCGAGCCCGCCATGTGCTGCACGAGCATCGGTCCGGTGAACGTACCTGTCAGTGCTATTCCGAGAGGGTGAATGGGGTTATACTTGTAGGTGACATATCCGTAGGCATCGGGGGTGCGGAACATTCTCTTCACCGCCGGCACATCGGGATTATCGCTCCACTGTTCCGGCTCCTTGTAGCGGCTTCGCTGCCATGTGAAGCCTGCCTGAAGCTGCATATCGTGGGTGAACACCACCCTTGCCTCAATGTTTGCGCCCATCACGCGTGCACCGCTGCCATTATATCGCTCAAGCACCTTGTTGCCCATCGCATCAAGCTCGTCAAGCTCTCGCAGGGCAAACACGTCGCTCAGGTCGGTATAGAAACCCTCCACAAGCAGATTGGTTTGCACCGTGCCAAAGTTGTGGTAGAAATCGCCCGAAAGGCTCACGCTGTTTGAGCGCTCCTCCTTCAATCCGTCGGCAAGCACCGTCACCACGCGCTCACCGCCAACAACCGCAATGTGGAAGTCCTCATCAAATGCCTGTGGAGCACGGAATCCGCTCGAATAAGTTAGGCGGAAATTCACCTCTTTCGATGGATTGTAGCGCACATTGGCTCGCGGTGAGAATATGGCATGATCTACAAGCGTGTGCTTGTCGAGACGTCCACCAATAAGGAATCCCCACATATCGGTACGCCACTCATTCTGCAAATACACGCTGTAGTTGTGCACCTTCTGGAGCACATCGTGATTATAGCCCACCGACACATCGCGCAGATAGTTGTAGTTGTGCTCAAAGCCTCCCACAAACTCTGCGGGCATAAACCACAGTCGTTGCCAGCGCTGGGTGTATTGTGCTCCGCTCACTATCACAAAGTCCTTTGTCCAGCCATAGGCATCGAGGTCGTAGCCTCCTCCATAGTAGCTGTCGCGCTTGGTGTGCTGGAATGAGCTGAACACATTGAATTTCTTGCTCTCATCGAGCGAATAGAGGTCGAAGTTGATGCCTCCGCCATTGATTTTGTGGTCGGTCTGCTCGGCAATTTCAGCCTCATGCGGCGGATTTGTGATATTGTCGCCTCCGCGGCGGAATTCCTTCACTCCGTGATACTGGAATGTGAGCTTAGAGAGATCGCTTGTGCGTATATATGAGCGGAATCCCACCGTCTGTGACTTCAGCATCGGAATCTCGGTGTAGCCGTCGCCATCGTGGTCATAGCCTCCACGGTCGCGGCTCTGACCGTACACCATCATTCCGGCACGGTGGTTGTCGCTCACAAGCGAGGCATTGATGGTGGTATTGTTGTCGAGTGCGCCGCTCACTCCCTGAGAGGTGAGTGTGTGTGCTGCCTCAGCCGAGTTGATGATTGGGTCTTTTGTGATGATGTTCACAGTGCCACCTATCGACGATGAGCCAAACAGAGCCGAACCGCCTCCGCGAATCACCTCCACGCGCTCAATCATATTGGCAGGAATCTGCTCCAGCCCATACACTCCGGTGAGTGCCGAATACACCGGACGCGAATCCATTAGTATCTGCGAGTAGTGTCCGTCGAGTCCATTGATGCGCACCTGTGTGAATCCGCAATTCTGGCAGTCGTTCTCCACACGCACACCGGGTTGATAGCTCAGTCCCTCAGCAAGACACGCGGCACCTACCATGTCAAACACCTTATTGCTCAGCACACTCACAAGCGTGCTGCTGTTGCGGCGTTTCACTTCGCTCTTGTTGCCGGTGACCACCACCTGCTCAAGCATCATCATGTCTTCTATCATCTCAAAGTTTACATTCACCGTACCTTTTACGTCAATGGTCTTGCGCTGCGACACAAAACCTATTCCGCTCACCTCTATGGTGTAGCGTCCGTTTTTCACATTTTCGAGCTTGAAGTGCCCTGTTTCGTCAGAGTTTGTACCGTAAGTGGTACCGGCGAGAATCACCGTTAGGTATGGAATATGGCTTCCATCTGCCTTGTTTACAGTATGTCCCGTAATAGTTGCTGCTAATGCACAGTTATAGCTCACTGCTGCGCACAGCAATGCAATGATTATTCTAATATGTATCATTTTTTTTTATTGATTTTGTAATTGATTGCATAATAATGCCGGATAGGCTCCCGATTCACACATCGGGAACTAATCCAAAATGTATTCTTCTATGTATCAACCAATTACAGGAGGTGCACGAAGCGAAACACTCCCTTTGTAGCGTGTTGTCACAGAGACTGTCGCAGCCACTGTAAGAACCATTGCCACTGTCGTTGCCACTGCCATCGCAGCGGCTTCGGTGAGTGTGTAGATTAGCGTGGCATTGAACATCGTCAATGCCTGCATGCCGGCTGATGTGTGCGTGTGCCCGCTTCCGCCAAAGGGGTGAGAGTGCACCACCATCACATTATCCACATAGTGTACGTGCTCACAGAGAGTATTGCCTGCATAGTAGCTCGTGAAGAGCACCGCAAGCATCACCGCAAGTATCCTATGTCGGAATTCAGCCAAAATCTTATATCTATCGTATATTAGCAATCAAGAAAAAAACAAAACCTTACCGCTGAAGCACCTTCTCTATATCCTCAATCGTCTTGTCGAATGGCCCGGTCTGCTGAAGCTTTATCGTTGACATTGCTGCTGCAAAGCGTCCGGCTTCGTCATATCCTGCTCCACGGCTGCGCATATAGAGATAGCCTGTAGCATAAGTGTCGCCGCAGCCTGTGGCATCTACGATATTCAACGGCTCATACGCCGGTATCTCGTAGTAAGTGCCATTCACATAGATAATAGAGCCATAGCTTCCAAGCGTTATCAGCACCTCATGCACTCCCCAATCGGCGAGTTGCCGTGCCGCAGTGTGCAAATCGGAATATCCTGTGAGCGATTCTATCTCAAATTCATTCACTTTGAGTATATCTATCAGTTTCAGTGCCTCAAGCTTGTTTGCCCAGTCACACTGATACACTTTTTCGCCTTCTACGTAGCGCAAAAAACCCTGTGCATCTACCGACAGCACTCCGCGATTCTTCAAGTATGCCATCACATCAATGGAGAAATCATCAGCAAGCAGGCTTCCGAGGTGTATATACCGGGCCTCAACGCCCCACAGCTTATCCACGGTGAACGGATCGGCTTTTGCGAGAACTCGCTGGGTCCGGTTGTTCATATTGGCTTCATATTTGTTTTCAAAGAACACCGTTTCACGGCTTTCTATCACATCAACGTCAATCCCCACAGCTCGCATCTCATCTACTGCCGCCATATCGCTCTTTGCAAGCGATGTGATGAGCTTGAAGCTGACATCGTGTGGCAGGTGGTTAATGCCATGGGCAAAATAATACGACGTCCCGCCACTCAACGATGCTGTTCGGGTAGGTGTTATTATTCTATCGCGTGTAATGTGTCCTATGCAACAAATATCTGTCATACCTTCTATCTCTATGAGAATTTTTTGTTCAGGCTAATGCTGTTTCATCTACATTCTATGCCTTTGCTGATATTAAAAAAGCAGCAACCACACTGATTACTGCTCCTTCAATTTCCTATTCTTTGTGACTCCTACAGGATTCAAACCTGTAACCTTCTGATCCGTAGTCAGATGCTCTATTCAGTTGAGCTAAGGAGCCGTTTTGCGACTGCAAAGTTACAAATTATTTTTCAAATACAAGCATTTTATCCAATTTTTTTCAGAAAAAATTCACGAAAAATAGCCCGTCAATCGCCTTTCAGTTGATACACACCATTTTAGCGGTCTCCAATGTAACGCAAAAAATGTAATAGGAGCTGTGCTTATAGCTTATTAAGCTCTTCGATATAGGCGAGGAGGTCTTCCCTGCCGCGGCCATCAACCGACGATGTGACGAAAATCGGCGGCAACTCCTCCCATTGCTCAAGAAGCACCTGCTTGTAGGTTCCTATATTGGCTTTGCCCACGTTTAGTCCCAGTTTGTCGAGCTTGGTGAACACAATGCTGAACGGCACGCCATTCTCGCCGAGCCACTGCATGAACTCAAGGTCAATCTTCTGTGGCTTGTGGCGCGAATCCACGAGCACAAACAGATTCGTCATCTGCTCACGGCGCAGAATGTACGATTCTATTATCACCTTCAGCTGCTCGCGGCTCTCCTTTCCCCTACTTGCATAGCCATAACCCGGCAAATCGACGATATACCACTCATTATTGATAAGAAAATGGTTGATGAGCATGGTCTTGCCCGGGGTCTGCGATGTTTTTGCAAGTCCTGAATGATTGGTGAGCATATTGATTAACGACGACTTGCCCACATTGGAGCGTCCGATGAAGGCATATTCGTGGCGTGTCCCGGCAGGGCATTTTGATACGTCGGAATTGCTTATCTCAAATTTAGCGCTTTTTATTACCATGATTTATCGGGATTTTTTCTGTGTGAATGTTGCCGGCTCTTGTTCAGCCGTGTGCAATATGGTGCAACTTAAAAAAGGGCGCGGCATCCTTTGTAACGGTGTCGCGCCCATACAATCATTTATCATTATGTTTATAATGTGCCGCGCCTACGGGTGACGGCATTATAAACTCATGCGGGCTATTATGCCAAGTTGGGGTTGATTTCGCCCCACTTCTCTACCGGCGGTACGATATTGAGAGTTACAAGCTCATCGCGCATCTTGCAGAGGTGCTCATAGCTCTGGTCGAGCTTAGCCATCTCCTCAGGAGTACCTACTGGCATCTTATACGTACAGCCATTCTTGTCGAGAGTGGTGTCCATTGCCATCATGATGTTCTGATACTTCTCATTATTCACATAGGTTCCTGCCGGCCAGCGGAATGCCTCGCCTCCCATGACGGCGCGAATCATCTCAACTGAGCAGTATGCCGGGCTCTGCCATGAGCTGCGTCCGCGAAGCTCGATGATTTTGGCTCCTCCCTTGGTTACATCTACCTTGAGCTGCTCCCACTCCTCGTTGGTGCAAGCGTCAGTTCCGATAAGCTCGCTAAGTGGCTTGCCTGCCACCTTCACTGCGCTTCCGAATACTGCCATCTGCTCTCCGTGGCCACCGTAGGTAGCGCAGCCTGTTACCTCATACTGCTTAACGCCAAACTTCTTGGCGAGTGCGCTCTGGAGGCGTGTTGAGTCGAGGGCCGCAAGTGTAGTAACCTGCGAAGGCTTCAATCCTGAGTAAAGAAGTGTTACAAGACCGGTAAGGTCGGCAGGGTTGAAGATAACTACCACGTGCTTCACGTCGGGGCAATATGCCTTGATGTTCTTGCCAAGTTCCTCAGCAATCTTGCAGTTACCTGCAAGAAGATCCTCGCGGGTCATACCTGCCTTGCGAGGTGCACCACCCGATGAGATGATGTATTTTGCGTCCTTGAATGCCTCGGCAACATCTGTTGTTGCTGTGAGGTTTACTCCATCGTAGCCGCAGTGGAACATTTCTTCCATCACGCCTTCCATTCCGGGAGCGTAAACGTCGTAAAGACACACATTCGGAGTGAGCTTCATTGTCAAAGCTGTCTGTACCATAGTAGAACCGATTGCGCCACCGGCTCCTACAATAACTAATTTTTCGTCAGTTAAGAATGCCATAGTTATTTATATTTTTTTAAAAAGTTTGTTTTTTATTTCACTGTTTTAATGATTTTTGTTCGTTGCGAAAATCATCACCACAAAAGTAACGCTTTTTTCTTTCAAAAGCAAAAAAAAACTTTGCAATCGACAATTATTTATTGATTGCAAAATTCACCGTGACTATAAAGCCATTCAGGTGCTATATCGGCTCCATTCGCCCAAAAAATGGTCTCATCAAGCCCAAACTGTTTGAATTTAGCGACATCTTTTAGAGGCTGAAAAACCGGTGCATCTAATAATGGTGATATATCAACATTTTTTACCGTACCATCACTAAATGTGCATTTTAGTATATACTCACCTTTATACTCCACATCTTTTACTTGAATATACATTTTTTCCTCCTCTTTTGTTTTCTGCAAATTTAAGCATAAATCCTTTATTATGCAACTATCGCAATACTATCATTTTTCAAATACAATTTTTATATTTCTTGGAATTTGCAAATTAGGGGCTGAAATTTTGCTTTTCACACGCCGTTGTGCTAATTTTGTGACAAAATTTTTATAGTTGTTATCTTTTATGGAAACTTTTCATGACTTATTGGTGCGTCGTCGCAGCATTCGCAAATACACCGACGAAGAAATTGCCGCCGACGATGTGCAACTCATACTCGAGGCTG
This sequence comes from uncultured Prevotellaceae bacterium, assembly GCA_945645715.1. Taxonomy (GTDB): domain Bacteria; phylum Bacteroidota; class Bacteroidia; order Bacteroidales; family Muribaculaceae; genus CALZFJ01. The sequence goes on from CALZFJ010000016.1 coordinate 6,969, forward strand.
CCCTTATGGCTCCTACCTCGAAGAATTGCCGCCCTTGGCATTTCGTCACTGTTGAAGACAAAAAGAAACTCGAGCTTCTAAGCCACTGCAAAGACTTTGGTGCTGCTCCCATTGGCAAGTGCAGCCTCGCTATCGTGGTGAGCGCCGACCCTGCCATTACCGACACTTGGGTGGAAGATGCCACAATTGCTGCTACCTACATTCAGCTCCAAGCCGAAGCTCTTGGGCTTGGAAGCTGCTGGATTCAGATTCGTGGCCGTTTCTCGGGCGACGACGAGCCTTCTGAAGACTATGTAAAGGCTCTCCTCGATATGCCTGCCGACCTCCCCGTGCTCTGCATCATCACTCTGGGGCACAAAGATGAGGAGCGCAAGCCTTTCAATCCCGAAAAGATGCTTTGGGAGCGTGTACACATTGGCAAATGGATTCCACAAGACATCGAGAAGTGATGCGCATTGTCATTATTGGTGCCGGAAATGTGGCTGTAAATCTCGCTAAAGCTCTCGCCAAGGAGAACGAAATTGCGCAAATTTTCAGCCGCACTCTTGCTAATGCCTCGGCTCTTGCTTCGGCTGTTGGCTGCAAGTTGGCTACTGCCGACCTCGGCGAAATAATCCCCGATGCCGACCTTTACATCATCGCGGTGAAGGACGACGCCATAGCCTCTATCGTGGAGCAGGTGCCCGACAATGGCGCTCTCTGGGTGCACACCTCGGGCAGTGTTCCCATCGACGTGCTGCGCATTCATCGCAAGCGATGCGGTGTGCTCTACCCTATGCAGTCGTTCTCAAAGCAGATTGAAGTGGATTTCACCGAGGTGCCTTTCTTCGTTGAAGGCTGCGAACCTTCGGTCGCCGATGAAATCTCGGCTCTGGCCCGAAGCCTGTCGCACAGCGTCTATCCCGCCGATAGCGACACTCGCCGCAGGCTGCACATTGCCGCCGTTTTCTCGTGCAATTTTGCCAATCATCTGTGGGCGCTTGCCGATGATGTGCTCGCCGAAGCCAATCTGCCTTTCTCGGTGATGTTGCCGCTCATTCGCACCACAGTCGATAAGCTCTGCTTGCTTTCTCCCTCCGAGTCGCAGACGGGGCCCGCCGTGCGCCTCGACCATGCGGTCATCAGCAAGCATCTTGCTATGCTCACCGGCGACAAACACAGGATTTACGACACCCTTACAGAAAGTATAATCAAAAAACACCACAAAAAGTGAGTTCTATCAATTTCGACCTTCGCAAAATCCGCGCTATCGCATTCGATGTCGATGGCGTCCTCTCTCCATCCACTATTCCTATGGCTGAATCGGGCGAACCCCTTCGCATGGTGAATGTGAAAGACGGATATGCCCTGCAGCTTGCCATGAAGATGGGCTACATCATAGCCATCATCAGCGGCGCTCGCACCGAGGCGGTCAAAGTGCGATTTCACGGTCTCGGCATTGCCGACGTATATACCGGAGTGTCAATCAAGCTCCCTTGCCTCGAAAAATGGCTTCTCAAGCACAATCTTAGCCCCGACGAGGTGGCTTTCGTTGGCGATGATATCCCCGACATTGAAGTGATGCGACGCGTGGGTCTCCCTATCGCGCCTGCCGATGCCGCACCCGAGGTGAAAGATGTGGCTAAATACATCTCCCCTATTGCCGGCGGATATGGCTGTGGCCGCGATGTTATCGAGCAGATTATGAAAGCTCAAGGCAAGTGGCTCGCCGACAGCCGCGCTTTCGGATGGTGACTCATTTAATGACTTCTTATTATTATGGCTACAAACCCTCTAAGCAATCTCGATAAATATGAGGTGCTGCTGGCAAGCAACTCCCCGCGCCGCCGTCAACTCCTTGCCGACCTCGGCGTAACATTCCGCTCCGTTGCCCTAAGCGACATCGACGAATCCTACCCCTCCGACACGCCGGCTCTCGATGTGGCGATTGTGGTGGCTCGAAAAAAGGCTGAAGCCTACAGCTCGCTAATATCTTCGAATCAGCTCATTATCACAGCCGACACCGTGGTTATTTGCGACGGCATTGTGCTCGGAAAGCCTGCCGACATCGCCGATGCCTGCCGTATGCTCCGAATGCTTTCCGGAAAGACCCACCATGTGGTTACTGGAGTGACTGTATCAACTGCCTCCCGCACCGAGGCATTCAAGGCGGTTACCGAAGTGGATTTCGCACAGCTCACCGACGATGAAATCCGCTTCTACGTTGATAATTATCGCCCGCTCGACAAAGCCGGAGCTTACGGCATACAAGAGTGGATTGGCTGTGCCGGAATCAGCGGCATTCGCGGCAGTTTCTACAACGTGATGGGACTTCCGCTGCACCGCCTCTACACCACCCTCGCCACATTCTGACAGCGAGCCACCCCACCCCATCGCTCCATATCACAAGACAAAAAAACTGCGCCCGGATATCCTTCAACCGAATATCCGGGCGCATCGTTATTATGCTATAATGTTAATTGACCATGAATTTAGTACATGCTACCATCGTCCTGATCAGGAGTATCACGCACGGTGCTATTGAATAGCAATTCATTCTGACAGCTGATTGTCATCACTTCCATTTCGGGTTCAATATATTCTTTCAACATAGTTTCAAAATTTTTTAATGGGGTTAGATAAAATTTAATTGTTATTACTTAACGAGAATCTTCTTTCCGTTCTGGATATAGATTCCATTCGACGGATTCTCAACACGACGGCCGCTAAGGTCATAGATTGTGTTGTCGCAGTCGGCATCAACGCCAATAGCATCAACACCCGTAGGTTGCGGATTAATCAAGAAGCCCTTGAGGCTTGCACTTTGAGTTGTCGGCACCTTCAGATAAGCCTTGCCTGGCTGAGCTTGAATATTGTTGCTTGTGGTTAAGAAGAATCCAAGACCTTCATTAGTAGATGGCTTATTATATGTCAAGCGATAGAGCTTATATTCTCCGTCGGGAGTAACTTCTTGTTTGATACCCGGTGTAGCAACAAGGAGTGTAGAAGTGCCATACACATCGGCTGTAACTTCCTCGTTAGTAGGAGCTACAGTGATTTCGGCAGCAGAAGCCTTCACGAGAACACCTTCGCCTTGTGCAACCAAGTTACCTGTGTGTTGAGTCAGATTAAGATTGTTTCCATTAACTGTTACGTCATAAATTTTAAGGTCTGTTCCTGTGAGAGCCATGTTACCGTATGAGCTGCTGAATGTAGCGTAATACTCCGAAGAACCGGCTTCAGCCACAGCGTTGATAGTAGCCGGAGTGTAAGTTACAGAAAGCTTGCGTGCAACCAAGTCAAGAGTCAAAGTGTAGTAACCGGCCTCAGTAACGTGCCAGTTACCTTCATTATTTGAAAAACAATAAACTCTGTCAGAGCGAGAATCCGTAACACCAACTCCTGATGAATTGACAGCAACATCGCCATCACCAGCATATGCAGAAGCTATTCTACAATATTGATTAAAAGTATTTTCACCATTATTAAGGCTGAATCGGAAGTATTTGTCATTTCCTAATTTTGCTTTGTAAGTATATTTAAGATTTTCACCTTCAGTTAAGGCAACGGCACTACCTTTAGTCCACCCACCGAATTCATCACCAATAGCATAAATTTTGGTGTCATCAGCTTTTTGAACGATTAGTATCTTGTCCTGAGTATCAAGTATTAAGCGGTAATTGCCAGCCTCACTCACCGAAAAATTTTTGTCTGCATCATGTTTTTGATAATCTACGGGATAGAGATACCCACCGGAAACACCATAACCATTTGACTTGGCTTCAAAAGCCATAACATACCACCCGTTACCCGCTTCACACACAAATCGGAAATCGGCTTTTTTCAATTCACCGGTCCATGAATAAACACCATTTCCCAAATGATTCATTTCTTTAAGATAATCAGCAGTTGTTTCCCACTTGGTATTAGCAGCTTCTCCTTGGATATAGACAGGTTTGCCTGCGGTGAATTCTTCTGCCCGCAATTGGACACTGAATGCTGCACATAGCAGCAGAATCATAGATAGAATTTTTTTCATAATTTAAAAATTTGTTTTTAGGTTGTATAAAAATGTTGTTTAATAAATTGCTGAATTGTTGTTTTATAGTGTGAAACATTATTTACCACTGATTTTCATATCACCTATTGAGATACAAAAACCGGTTCAAAGTATTTCACGCTCCTTCACATATTATTCCACCACTTTGTTGCTTATGATTTATTGTGCATCATCTTTCACCACAAACACGTGTCATAAAATAATTGCGACTGCGAAAATAAACTATTTTTATAGAAAAAGCAACGCTTTCGCTGCATTATTTTAAAATATTTCTCGTTTTTTACATTTTTTCAGCAAAATACCCACATTTTTCACCACCTTATACTATGCCGACACCGTTTTAGGTCATTCTCCGCAGCACTCAGCTCCATGCCAAAGCAGTCCGGCACTACACATTCAGCCACAAACCCCACACCATCAACACCCCATGCCCCACAACCAGCAGCACTCCCCCACCATCAGCCCAACAAACACCACCCTCAGCCTCACAAACACCAAAACCTCTGACTGACAAAAAAATAGCCCACAACTGCAAATTTAAGAAATGTTAAGCCTAATAAAATTCAGCAAAAAGTGACAAAAAAATTTGGAGATTACGACAAAACCCTATAACTTTGCACTCGCTTTTGAGAAGCATCGGGATGTAGCTCAGTCCGGTTTAGAGTACTCGTCTGGGGGGCGAGTGGTCGCAAGTTCGAATCTTGTCATCCCGACTGAAAGGAAAGGCTTTGATAATTAAGTGATTAGCTTGATTGTCAAGGTCTTTTTTTGTGGTTATAGCGACTACTTTTCGTTAAAATAGTGGGCAAAATAGGACAAAAAAGGGCTTTTTCGGTCAAAATTCTTTGCAAATTCTTTGCAAATTTTCTAACGAAATAAATTCTACTCTATCGCTACTTTGAAATTAGACCGAAGAATGGCAGACAAGTCGGGGGCGTTTCCCGGTTGGCAGTGAGGTGGTGTCAGGCGTAAAGCGGGATTAGCGGTGGAAGTCGCCGGCGTTGTAGAGCTTGGTGATGTCTTCCTCGTTGGGCTGCCAAGTGCGCACTTTTATGAGTGGCGTTTCGGGGTTGGTCATATCCACGAGCAGGAATAGGTAGCCCTTGTCGCCGTAGGTGGAGCTGCGGTATTCCTGGCCGATTTGAATGGCAAATAGGTTCTCTTTCTCGTATTTTTCAAGCCACTGTATGTCGTTGTGCGTGAAGCGAATGTTGATGAACTCGTTGGCATTGAATGTTTTGCGCAGATTTCTGAGATACTGGTCCTTTGTGAGTCGGTTGTAGCGAATCACCTCCTTGCCACGGTCGCTCATGTCCTGCTCGGGGTCGATAAACTGGCGGCGACGCACCACACGACCTACGATGATTGTGGCATCGTCGGCAAAGATGTTGCGAATATACACCGAGTCCTTCAGGCAGTAGGCGGTCTTGTAGTTTTCCATAAATTCGAGCAGCATCTCGCGGGTGGCATCGGTCCAGCCTTTAGCATCTCTGAGCAGAATATCGTTTTCGGCAATCTGTCCGAGCCCGAAGGTCACATTGTCGATTTTCGCATCACGGTCGAGGGTAAATACCACATCTTCCACAAAAGTCTTCTTCACTTTCCCGCTGAAGCTGAATGACATACGCAATCCGCGCGACACCACATAACCGTCCTGGGTCTTGTAGTATTTAAGGTTTGGCTCGCCTACTACTCGCGCGTTGCCATACTTCATCAAGGCACGGTAGCGCTTGAAACCCTCGGGGGTGAAGCAGGTGTCGGCTGCGAGGCTGTTGCGGCGCAAGAATGCATTCACCACCGTTTCCACAGTGTGTGCACAGGCGACGAAGTCGGGCATTGCAGACTTCTTGCCTTCGGCTGCGGGCATCGCAGGCAGGGCCGGAGCGGTATTCTTCACCGGCTGCACGGCTTCAGTCTTCTTGCCGTTGTCGGCTATGTTGAGTTCTGCGCGTGGAAATGCCTTGCGTGGCAGCGACTGGAGCACGCTGTAAAGGTCGGCATCGCCCGTAGCCTGCGCCAGACCCATATAATCCACCGAGAGGTGGTAGGTGTCGGTGGTGTAACCGGGAATCATTTCAATCACTCCGCGACCGTCCTTAGCCGCACCCGAGCACTCGCTGCGTCCGTCGTTATAACTGAATTCGATGCTCGAAACAGTCTCTCCCTTGTATTTGAAAAGCAGGTCGATGCGGTCGCCGTCGCGCCCCACGTATTCCGCGCTGATATTGGCGAGAATTTCATTGATGCGAGCCGGAAGTGTGACTATAAGCTGATTGCCATCGGCATCTTTCAGCTCGTAAGGGTCTTGGAGCGAACGGATTAGCGAATAAGCCCAATAATTGTATTGCAGTGCGAGGTCGATGCTGCGGTTGGCAAGAAATCTCTCGGCATTGCCTGCCATCGACCGGGCAAGGTCCTTGCGTGCGTCGAACGCCTTCTGCACCTCAGCCTTCTCGATGTAGAGGCGCACGGTCACATTCGGGTCCGAGCCGGTCACGTCCCACGTCTTCAGGTTGGTGAGAGTGGCATTAGAGTAAGTGTTCACGCGCATCTGTAGCCGAGCGCGATACTCCGTCTCGCCCAGTTGGCGCTTCTCGTCGCTCTCGAGCGTGAAAGTGTTCGACACGTGCGACACAATCGACCCTGCAATCTGCGCCTTAGCCTGCTCCGACGCCTCAGCTTCATTCTTGCCGTGCCCCACACCGAAGTAGTAATCACCCGAAGTAGAAATTTCGTCCCAATTAAGCGCATAGCTCGGCAGCACCATCGCCACTATCGCCACCATCACACACACTATCCTGTTAACTCTCATATCCAATATAAATATTAGCAAAAAATTTCTTGTAAAATTACATATTTTATCCCACAAAATCAAGAATCCAAAGGCAAAATTCACCTACATTCTTTATAAAAGGAGTTATTCCTATTTCGACACACCCAATGAGGTTGTGTCATCGCTTAAATTTAGGCATGGTATTTCGGTTCCAACGAAAAACCTAAAAAATGTTCATTTGAGGCGGTGATGCCTCACCGTAGGGTCGCGCCTTGGTGCGACCGAGCCACCCAGCACAGCGTGGCGGTGATGCCACCCACTGCCATCATGGCGAGCACAGCGTGGCGGTAATGCTGCCACAAGGGGCGAGCGGAGCGAGCAGTGCCTCGGAGAGGCACGATTGTGGTTAGCCCCACACAGTCAGTGCCGGAGGTACTGGCTGTGTGGGGTATGCAATCAAAAAAGGAAAGCGTGTCGTAGATACGCGATTATGGTAGCAAATTCCACCACTCTTCAATCTCATTGTGAAAGCCGAAAAAAATCACCACATCGCAGATTGCGATGTGGTGATTTTTTTAGTTATCTTGCTATTGCATTGCCATCTTTATTCTGCAGGCAGCACCAAGCGCAAACCGCAATTGCTGCCACCCGATGAAGTAATTCGTAACGCCACTGTACAAC
>CALZFJ010000017.1 GCA_945645715.1 uncultured Prevotellaceae bacterium
GGTGATTGACACCACAGAACCGTCGCTCTCGGCAAGAGGCGACACAAGCGATGGTGCGCTCATGAGTGGAGCTTCACCAAAAGCCTTGTTGGAGTGCAGTGCGCTGAAAGGGTGATTGACGTTACCCTTCAGCTTTGCCATCTGTCCGGCTGAGAGCGTGCGGGCGGCATTGCCCGACAAGCCGAGTGCCACAGTGGCAACAAGAGTGAGTAGAAGTCTAAATTTGTTCATGAATAATAATCTTGTTGTTAATTGTTATAAATTTAGCTGCAAAGTTACGCTTTTATATCGACTTAACCGCCATGTTGTAGGTTAATATTGCATAATTATCAACTTTTTGCCACTTCAGCGATATCCCATTGCCGCTTTGAGGCTGTGCTTTCGCTCTAAGTCGCCCTAAATCGCCCTAAAAAAGCTGAAAAAAAGCATACCGGCAAGCTATATGTCGGCGAAATTTGCTAATTTTGTAAATGTTTTCGGGAACATCTTTGCGGCGTTTCCGCATTATGACTACAACGAAGCAATTTGCAAGCTATGAAGATATTCACTACCAAAGAGATAAAGGCTATCGACGCCCGCACCGTGGAGCTTGAGAAGATTTCTCAAATCGACCTCATGGAGCGTGCCGCTACTTCGGTTGCCTACGAAATCATGTCGCGCTGGCGTCCCGACCGCCGCTTTGTGGTGTTTGCCGGACCCGGCAACAATGGCGGCGATGCCCTTGCGGTGGCTCGGCTGCTGTGGGCTGAAGGCTACACTCGCATCGAGGTGTTCTTCTTCAATGTCCCATCATCGCGACTGTCTGATTGCTGCCGCATCAACCGTGACCGTCTGGTGGCTGTGAACGGCATCGACTACACCGAGGTGGTAGGAGGTGAGTTTGACCCTCCGGCACTCAGCTATGGCGATGTGGTAATCGACGGACTTTTCGGCTCGGGCTTAATGGAACCCCTAAAGGGCGGTTTCACCTCGCTTGTACAATATATCAACGATTCGAAGGCGTTTGTGGTGTCGATCGACACTCCTTCGGGACTGCTCGGCGAGTGGAATCTCGGCGACCGCCGCAATATAGTGCGTGCCAACCTCACCTTCGCATTCCAGTTTAAGCGTCTGTCGTTCTTCTTTGCCGAGAATGCCGAGTTTGTGGGTGAGTGCAAGGTGCTCGACATTGCCCTCAATCAGGAGGCTATGCGCAGCACACGCAGCAACTTCTATCTTGTAGAAGACTATGAGGTGAAGAATGTGCTCCGTAGCCGCCCGCTGCACTGCAACAAGTACAACTTTGGCAATATGCTACTCGTGGCAGGCAGCTACGGGATGTATGGCGCCGCCGTGCTTGCCGCCCGTGCCGCCATGCGCTCGGGTGTGGGGCTTATGACGGTGCATGGAGCCTGCAGCGGTCACGATATTCTGCAAATCAGCGTACCTGAAGCCAAGTATGAGAGCGACCACGACGACTGGATTACCACCGATATAGCCCTTAGCCACAACTACAACGCCGTGGCTCTCGGTCCCGGCATTGGCACCGACGAAAAGACAATCGATGCTCTCGAGATTTTCCTCAAGAACTACCACAAGCCTTGTGTGCTCGATGCCGATGCGCTCAACTGCATCGCCAAGCGGCCTATGCTGCTCGATTGCATCACTGCCAAGTCGGTAATCACGCCTCACGCTGCCGAGTTCGACCGCATTTTCGGCACTCATCACAGCGAAGAGGAGCGTCTGCGCCGCGCCATTGAGATGGCTAAGAAATACCAGCTCGTGATTGTGCTCAAGTCGCACTACACAATGACGGTGAATACCGACGGCCGTGTGTATATCAACAGCAACGGCAATCCGGGCATGGCTACTGCCGGCAGCGGCGATGTGCTCACCGGAATCATAGGCGCACTGCTCGCCCAGGGCTACGACTCGCGCACCAGCGCAGTGCTCGGCGTGTTCATACATGGTGCTGCCGGAGATATGGCTTCGGTCACCCATGGCACCTACGGCATGGTAGCCGGCGACATTGTGGATAACATCGGTCAGGTTATACGCAACCTCATCAGCTAAGCTCTGTGCCGCCGATTCAAAAGTGAAGGACTCTAACCAAAGAAATATATAAGGAAATGAATCATATTAAATCGCTTCTGACACTCTCTCTAATTGCTGTGTGCAGTGCTACGGCGGTAGCGCAATCTACCCAGAAGCTCACTGCCGGCAAGCACAATGAGTATGGGCTTATCTATTCATTGCCTGTGACTCACGTGCGAATCATGGTTGAGGCTGAAAAGACGGTGCTTAAAGCCGGTCCGTTCTTCAACTATGCAAAGAAATATCTCGGTGTGGATAAAGTGGTGGTTGCCGACTCGGTTAAGTGGACCATCAAGAATATCGACATTGATACCTACGGCGTGCCCGATGCCGACAACCGCTATCTCATGCAATTCAAGTCGGGGTATGCACCCTTTGTAATCCTTTCAAAGGAGGGATTGCCTCTTGCTATCAACGAGGAGAATGTGGAGACTCCGCTGCCGGTGAAACAGCCTGTGAAAGCTGAGCCGAGCCGCCTCGACAATAACAACTATGCCTCGTCGCTCCCCGGTGAGTTGCTTGCCGGCGAGTCGCTCTCGAAGCGTGCCGATATAGCCGCCCGCATGATCTACAAGATTCGCGAGAGCCGCACAAACTATGCTACCGGCGAAGCCGACCAGATGCCGCCCGACGGTGAGGCGATGCGCCTTGCACTCCGGCATCTCGACCAGCAGGAAGCCGACTTGATGGCTCTTTTCTGCGGCACGTGCACCACCGAAACCGATGTGAAGACGTTTGATTATGTGCCCATCGGCGATGTGGCTAAGGAGGTGCTTTTCCGCCTCTCCGATTCGCAAGGTGTGGTGGATAAGTCGAATCTTGGCGGTGCTCCCATCAATCTGTCGCTCACCATTCTGCAGCGCGGCGAGCTTCCCAAGGACGAGAAAGGCGAGGTGAAGAAGCTGCCCAAGGGGGCTGTGATGTATCGCATTCCGGGGCGTGCTGAGATAAGACTCACCTATGAGGGAGAGGTGATTAGCCGCAGTACCATCGATGTGGCACAGTTTGGTCTCGACTTCGGTCTCGACCCCGCGCTATTTATCGACAAGAAGGCTCCCACTTATGTGAAATTCTATCCCGAGACAGGCTCAATCAAGGAGCTTGGCGTGAAAGAAATAGCCCAATAACACAGTAGAATATCGCAAATAGCCCAATAATACAGTTAATTATCACAAAAAAGAAGCTGTATCGCACGAGTGGTACAGCTTCTTTTCGTATGGTCTTGCCTCGACTCACAGCGTGAGTGCGTCGGGCATAATTCCGCTTTTTGCCGACGATGCGCCGGGCAATCAGTGCAGGGCGGCGAGGGCAGTGGCTATGCGGCGTACAGCCTCGCGAATGTTGTCGTCGCTTGTGGCATAGCTCAAGCGAATGTAGCCGGGGGCGCAGAATGCAGCGCCATCGACGGTAGCCACATGAGCCTCCTCAAGCAGATACATTGCCATGTCGTTTGAGTTGGTGATGGTGCGCTTTCCGTCGGTCTTGCCGAAGTAGCTCGACACCTCGGGGAAGATGTAGAATGCACCCTCGGGGTGGTTGATGCGCAGCCCCGGAATCTCTTTCAGCAGGCTCACTATGAGGTCGCGGCGGCGCTCAAATGCCTGTCGCATGGTCTCTACGCACTCCTGCGGACCGCTGAATGCTGCTTCGGCAGCCTTCTGTGCGATTGACGAGCAGCCGCTGGTGTATTGACCTTGCAGCTTGTTGTTGCCCTTGGCAATCCAGAGCGGTGCGGCGAGGAATCCGATGCGCCAGCCGGTCATGGCATAGGCTTTCGACACGCCGTTCACTATCACCACGCGGTCGCGTACCTCGGGGAACTGCGATATTGAGTTGAACTCGCCGGTGTAGTTGATATGCTCATAGATTTCGTCGGCAAGAATGATGATATTCGGGTATTTTGCAAGCACCTCGGCAAGGGCACGAAGCTCCTCGCGCGAATACACGCTGCCCGTGGGGTTCGACGGCGAGCAGAGCAGCACCATGCGTGTTTTCGGCGTTATGGCGGCTTCGAGCTGTGCGGCGGTAATCTTGAAGTTCTGGTCAACTCCGGCAGGAACGAGCACGTTCACGCCCTCGGCGAGCTTCACCATCTCCACATAGCTCACCCATGCCGGAGTGGGGATAATCACCTCGTCGCCGGGATTGATGAGCGACAGAATGCAGTTGCAGAGCGACTGCTTGGCACCGTTTGACACGATAATCTGCTCGGGGGCAAACTCTATGCCGTTCTCGCGGCGCAGCTTCTCGCAGATTGCCTTGCGGAGCGACAGGTAGCCTGGCACGGGAGTGTAGAAGGTGAAATTATCGTCGATAGCAGCCTTTGCGGCCTCCTTGATGTGGTCGGGGGTATGAAAATCGGGTTCGCCCACCGAGAGGTTAATCACATCTACGCCTTGAGCCTTGAGCTCGTTGCTCTTTTGCGACATTGCCAGTGTAGCCGATGGCGACATCGCGAGAATGCGGTTTGAAAGTTGATCCATATATATTATAATGTGTAGTTTTGTTGAATTATTTCATTTCTGTAGTCAGTAAGAGCACGGTTCCCTATCGGTTGAGCAGCGATTGCACAGTCGGGGTGAGATATTGGTCGAGGTTGTAGGTCGGCACTTCCACCACCACCGGGCCCACAGCCCATGGGGCTATGTCGTAGGGATTGTAGTAGAACACAATGCTGCTGTCGGTGAGATACACATTGTGTGTGAGGAAAATCTGGTCGGTGAAGATGCCCGATTTCTCGGCAAGCTCGTCGAGCGAAGTGGCGTAATACTGGTCGCAAAGCGAAGCCTTGATTACGTCGAGGACGATTTCATCGTTGCCCGGCTGGATAATTTCGTTGAAGTCGAGCACATTGTTGCCTGTGATGTCGTAGTTGAGGAAGCTCACTGTGTAGGTAGGGTGAGCGCCGCCGCGATATTCCGAGTGCTCAATCTTGTACACGATGTAGCTCTCGCAGAAGCCCACGGTGTGGCAGTTCACTTTCTGCCAAAGTTCGCGCATCCGGTCGTAGCCCACGTCGGGCAGCGAATCCACGCGGGCGAGTTTGTGGTCGCCGAAGCCTATGGGGTGGGTGAGGTCGTCGCCTATTGCAGCGTCGATTTCGGCAGGCTTGGAGTCGAAGACAGCCGAGAGTAGCGAGTCGTGCAGGCAGCTGAGGTCGTTGTCGCCGAAGCGCTCAGGCCACTGCACCGAGACGGTGCGGGTGGTATATACAGCCACATCGTCACCAAATGTGGTGTCGTCCTCGCAAAGATAGCTTGCCGAGGCGGTCTTGAAAGTCTCGTTGATTGCAAAATTCTTGATTGCGCCTTGCCGGGTGTCGGCGTTGGTGCCGGCATCAGCCTTTCCCGAGTTTCCGCAAGCTGAGGTGCAGAGGAGTGTGATGATGCCAAGAATGCAAGATGTAGATTTGTTCATAGTGCAATATACTTATGTTTTGTGCCACAAAATTATATATTATTTACAAAAAAAGCACGAAAAAGTTTGATAGAAGCGCAAAATTGTAACACGTTTGTAACACGAAAAATCACAAAATCGCCCAATATTCGCCTAAAAATTGCACATAATTGCATCGGTTGTGCAGAAATGGCGAATTTTAATCAAGAAATTTTTCCATATATGAATAATAATTGCTTACTTTGCACAGCGAAAAAAACTAAAAATCCAATATTTTAATAACAACTAAAACGTAATTATTATGTCAGAAATCGAAGAAAGAGTAACAGCGATAATTGTTGACAAGCTTGGTGTTAATGCTTCAGAGGTTAAGCCCGAGGCTACTTTTGCACAGGATCTTGGTGCAGATTCACTCGACACAGTAGAGCTCATCATGGAGTTTGAGAAGGAATTTGGTATCACAATTCCCGATGACAAGGCAGAGGGTATCACTACTGTAGGTGACGCTATCTCTTACATCGAGGCTAATAAGTAATCAAACAGAAGATTCCACAAAAAATCTTATTTCTAACTGATGGAATTAAAGAGAGTAGTTGTAACAGGACTTGGTGCCATCACTCCTATCGGAAACGACGTTGCCGCAACTTGGGACAATGCCGTTAAGGGTGTGAGCGGTGCCGGCCCCATTACTCATTTCGATGCTTCACTGTTCAAGACTCAATTTGGCTGTGAGGTGAAGAACTTCAATGCAACCGAGCATTTCGACCGCAAGGAGGTGCGTAAGTACGACCTCTATGCGCAGTATGCTCTCGTGGCTGCTCGCCAGGCGGTTGCCGATGCCGGCATCGACGCTGAGGGCGTTGACCACGACCGCGTGGGAGTTATCTTCGCTGCCGGTATCGGCGGTCTTCACACCTTTGAGGAAGAAGCAGGCTACTACGAATCGCATAAGGAACTGGGACCTAAGTACAATCCGTTCTTCATTCCCAAGATGATTGCCGACATCGCTGCCGGCCACATCTCTATGCAATATGGATTCCGTGGCCCTAACTTCGGAACTGTGTCGGCTTGTGCTTCATCGACCAACGCTCTGATTGATGCCTTCAACTACATTCGTCTGGGTATGGCCGACGCTATCGTAACCGGTGGCGCCGAGGCTGCTATCTATCCTGCCGGTGTGGGAGGCTTCAACTCAATGCACGCTCTCTCTACCCGCAACGACAGCCCTGAGACGGCTTCTCGCCCATTCAGCGGCTCGCGCGACGGTTTCGTTATGGGCGAAGGCTCGGCTTGCCTCATCTTCGAGGAGCTTGAGCACGCTAAAGCCCGTGGTGCACGAATCTACGCCGAGGTTGTGGGTGGTGGAATGTCGGCCGATGCTTATCACATCACTGCTACACACCCCGAGGGTCTTGGAGCTAAGCTCGTGATGAAGAATGCCCTGAAAGATGCAGGATTGCAGCCCGCTGATATCGACTATATCAATGCTCACGGCACATCTACCCCCGTTGGCGACTTGTCGGAAGTTAAAGCCATCAAGGAACTCTGGGGCGAAGATGCCTACAAGCTCAATATCAGCTCTACCAAGTCGATGACCGGACACCTTCTCGGTGCTACCGGCGCACTTGAGGCTCTCTTCTGCGTGAAGGCAGTGGAAAAGGATATTGTACCTCCTACTATTAACCATGCCGACGACGACCTCGACCCCGAAATTGACTACAAGCTCAATTTCACCCTCAACGAGGCTCAGAAGCGCACCGTAAACTATGCGCTCTCCAACACCTTCGGCTTCGGAGGCCACAACGCAAGCATTATCGTGAAGAAGTGGGCTGAATAATCCCCATCACTCACCACCCCGATATCACGAAGCCCTGCAGCGCACCGCGCGGCAGGGCTTCGTCGCTTCCCGGGGGGCAGCTCCCCCATTAGTCTTATAGGACCAATAGGACTAATAGGGCTAATAGGTCTTATGGGTCTTATGGGGCGCCGTTTTCTTGTTAAAAATTGGCTCAAATGTTAATTAATTGTGTTAAAAGTGCGATTTTGTCCCCTAAAAAGGTGAAAAATCAAAAAAAAAGTAGTTATTTTGTAGCTGATATACGAATACAATTATCAACACTACAATAAGTGGACTAAATTACCTACTTACCTATGATTGATAGATAACGATTCATGTCCGTGAAAACTGACTACTTAGGCTCGTTTCCGTGTAGTTTACTATCTTTCTTTTATGGGTTAGGCGGTTCCCGCCCCGATGTGTAATGCAGTGATAACGGTAGCGCTGTATCGCAAAACTTATGATTTTTTTAAATAATTAATTGTAATATAAACCCAAATGTAAAACTAAAAACATTCTTGCATGAAGAACATTTGTTTTCAGATGAATCGGAAAGCATGGATTGTGATGCTCTTCGCATTATGTCTTGCCTTTCCTGCTTTAGCGCAGAAGATCACCGTACAAGGTACGGTTGTCGATGGTACCGGTGAGCCCCTTATCGGTGCAAGTGTTATACCGCAAGGTACAACAGCAGGTGCCGCAACTGATTTCGATGGTAACTTCCAGCTTACCGTCGATTCAAAAGCCACTCTCGTGGTTTCTTACGTGGGTTACGACACCCAAAGTGTTCCCGTAAACGGTCGCAAGGAAATCCGCATCGTGATGAAGGAGAATTCTCTCGTCCTCGATGAGGTGGTTGCTATCGGTTATGGTACTGTTAAGAAAAACGACGCTACCGGTTCGGTAAATACCGTTAAGCCGAGCGAAATTGCAGCCGGTCTTGCAACATCGGCTCAGGACCTCCTCGTAGGTCAGGCTCCAGGTGTGGTTGTAACTGCTACCGGTGGTCCTGAAGGTGGAGGTACAATCCGCGTGCGTGGTGGCTCGTCGCTCAACGCAAGCAACGACCCTCTTATCGTTGTTGATGGTGTGCCTTTGGATAACTCAGGCGTTCAGGGTATGGGCAACGCCCTCTCTATGATTGCTCCTGACAACATCGAGAACATGACTATCCTCAAGGATGCTTCGGCTACCGCTATCTACGGTTCGCGTGCATCTAACGGTGTGATTATCATCACCACCAAGAAGGGTAAGAAGGGCAAGCCACAGGTGAACTTCACTGCCAACTTCAAGGTGGAGTCGGCTCGCAAGACCTACACCTCGCTTTCTACTGATGCTCTCCTCGATGTGCTCGCAAAGAACTTCGGCGACGACAGCAAGCCTGTTGCTCTCATCAACAAGAACATCGAGAAATATGGCAAGCAGAATACCAACTGGCAGGACGAAGTGCTCCGCACTACTCTTTCGCACGACTACAACCTGAGCGTGGGTGGAACAGCAGGATGGCTTCCCTACCGCGTTTCGGTTACTTACACCAATAATAATGGTATCCTCATCAACTCTAAGATGGACCGTGCTACCGTTGGTTTCACTCTCACTCCTGAGTTCCTTGAGGGTCGCCTCAAAGTGAATGCCAACGCTAAGGGCTACTGGGTGAAGAACCAGTTCTCTAATAGCGGTGCAGTGGGCGGCGCAATTACTATGGACCCCTCTGCTCCTATCTACAACAACGACAAGATGAGCAGCAGCTCACTCCCCGGCTACAAGCTCTGGAACGGTTACTACTCGCAGATGAACGGTTCGGCGTTCAACACCAACGGTGTGAACAACCCGATTGCTGTGGCAAGCGACAAAGACGACAAGGCTACCGTGCTCCGCAGCAATGGTAACTTGCAGATTGATTACGCTCTCAAATGGCTCCCCGACCTCCATCTTAACCTCAACCTCGGTTACGACGTGAGCAAGTCGAAAGAGAACATCTACACGGCAGCCAACTCACCTACAGCTTGGGACGGTTGGAATAATGACGGTGCAGGTGCTTATCAGCACATCGAGCAGTTCAAGAGCAACACTCTTCTTGATTTCTACATGAACTACAAGAAGGAGGTTGAGGCTATCAAGTCGAACTTCGACGTAACAGCCGGTTACTCTTGGCAGCGCTTCTACCGCGACGGTTGGAACAACGGTACTGAGTTCACTACCGATGGTTTCGCTACTCCGGTTTACAATGCCGCTGATGGAACTTACACCCTCGCTACAGGTACTCCGCGCCTTGGCACTACTTGGACTAATCCTGAGACTACCAAGTGGGCTACTCACCTGCAGCTCCTCTCATTCTTCGGCCGCTTGAACTACACACTCTATGGCCGCTACCTCCTCACTGCTACTGTCCGTGGCGATGCTTCTTCGCGATTCAGCAAGGATAACCGCTGGGGCGTGTTCCCATCGGTAGCCCTCGGATGGAAGATTACCGATGAGGCTTGGATGAGCAATGTGAAGGACGTGATGAACGAGTGGAAGCTCCGCTTGGGCTGGGGTGTTACCGGTCAGCAGGATATCGGCGACAGCTACTATCCTTATCTTGCCACCTACGTTCAGTCGGTTCTCGGATCTAACTATCCTTGGGGTGCTCCCAACAAATACATCAGCACTCTCTATCCCGCAGGTTACGACCCCAACATCAAGTGGGAGGAGACCACTACTTGGAACGCCGGATTTGACTTCGCATTCCTCAACAACCGCATCACTGCAAGCATCGACTACTACTACCGCAAGTCGAAAGACCTCTTGAGCTTCGTGACTGTGCCCGTAGGTTCGGCTACTACCAACATGATGAACCAGAACATCGGTACTCTCGAGAACAAGGGAGTTGAATTCTCTATCACTGCACGCCCTGTAGTTACCAAGGACTTCACTTGGACCGTTAACTACAACGTGGCTTACAACAAGAACGAGATTACCAAGCTCAACAACGACGGCTCTTATGTGGAAACTGGTGGTATCTCAGCAGGTACGGGTGGTACTTGCCAGGTACACGCTGTGGGCTATCCCGCATTCTCTTTCTTCCTCTTCGAGCAAGTTTACGATGCCAATGGCAACCCTGTCGAGGGCGTTTATGTTGACCAGAACGGTGATGGCGTAATCAACGACGACGACCGCCGTATCCGTCACAGCAAAGACCCGAAGGTGACTATGACTCTTGGCTCTAACTTCAACTGGAAGAACTGGGACTTCGGCTTCTCACTCCGCGCCAACATCGGCAACTACGTTTATGCCGACGCAATCGCAGGTAACTCTAACATCGACAACTGCTACAAGAACGACAAGGTGAACAACCTTATCGATGCTGGCGGTGCTTACTTCACAGGAACCAGAAACTCTTCTGTAGATATCCAGAAGAGCGACTACTGGTTGCGCAATGCAAGCTTCCTCCGCTGCGACAACATCACACTCGGTTACACTTGGCCCGGCTTGTTCAAGAACCAGCTCCGCCTCCGCGTGTATGGTGCAGTGCAGAATCCTTTCGTGATTACAAAGTACAAAGGTCTTGATCCTGAAAACTACGATGGTATCGACCGCGACGTTTATCCTCGCTCTATCACCGGTACTCTTGGCGTAGTAGCTACTTTCTAATAGTTGAGGTGTTTCACACATAAAATGAAATTATAGAAATGAAATCATATAAGACAAAAATATTTTCGGTTTTATGCGCAGCCATGGCACTCGGTGCTACTTCCTGCGTAGGCGATTTGGACCTTATGCCTAACGACCCGAATACTATCACTGCCGGTAACCTCACTCCCGAGCAATATGAGGCAGTGCTTGCAAAGTGCTACTCAGGCATGGCAGTTTCAGGTCAGTACGGTCCTGATGGAGCTTCCGATATTTCGGGTCTCGATGGCGGTACAAGCCAATATACCCGCGCTATCTTCATGCTCAACGAGTTCACTACCGACGAGTCGAAGTGGGTTTGGGCTGATCCGGGCGTTTTCGACATCGTTACCAACACTTGGAGTAAGGGTAATGCCAACATTTTCGGTACTTACAGCCGTATGTATGTACACATTGCTATCTGCAACGACTTCCTCCGCCTTATTGGCGACAATGAGCAATTTGCCGAGATGGCTCTTGAGGCTCGCACTCTCCGTGCAATGAGCTACTACAACATCATCGACCTCTTCGGTATGGGCGGTTTCATAACCGAGGCTGATGCTCCGGGTACTGCTCCCGTTCAGAAGTCACGCAAAGAGCTCACAGCATGGCTCGAGGGTGAACTTCAGGATATCATCGCTAAGATGAGCGATGCAGCTCCTAAGTATGGCCGTGTAGGCAAGGACGGTGCCGAGGCTCTTCTCGCACGCCTTTACCTCAACTATGAAGTATTCACCGGCACTCCTGCCTACGACAAGTGCGCTCAGTGCTGCGAGAATATCATCGCACGCCACAAAGGCTCAGGCTTCCAAAGCTCAGGTCTTGTTGAGAACTACCTCTGGCTCTTCTGCGGCGACAACGATGTGTATATGCCCGGTGGTGGCGACACCAACGAAATCCTCTGGGGTATCGCTTACGATGCTACACAGACCCAGCCTTACGGCGGTACCACATTCCTCTGCGCTGCTGCCTACAAGTCGGTTGACGAGGGTGGTGTGTATATGAACTGCGAAGACTACGGCTTGAACCAGCAGTGGGGCTGTATGCACGCTACTTCTCAGTTCTCCGACAAGTTTGCTGCCGCTCCTCAGGACAAGCGCTGGTCGATGTGGGTGAAAGAAGACAATGGCTTCAAGAAGGAGAACACCAAGTTCTCTGAGTTCACCGATGGCTACGCTGTGGTTAAGTTCACTAACCTCCTCCGCGACAATAAGGCTACAGGTTCGATGAAGGTGGGCGAAATCACAAAGTACCCGAATACCGACCTCCCGCTTATCCGTCTTGCTGATGTTTACTTGATGTATGCCGAGTGCGCTCTTCGTGGTGCAGCCGACACAGCAAAGGGTCTTCAGTATATCAACTACGTGCGTGAGCGTGCAGGTGTTCCTGCCTACACAGCAATCGACCTCACTCTCGACAATATTCTCGACGAGCGCTGCCGTGAGCTTTACTGGGAGAACGTTCGCCGTACCGACCTCGTTCGCTTCGGCAAGTTCGCCAAGGGTTACAACTGGAGCTATAAGTCAGGAGTTGACGAAGGTGCCGACTTCCCCGAGTATATGAATGTGTTCCCGATTCCGAGCAACGTGATTGCATCACAGCCCGATTTCAAGCAGAACATTGGCTACTAATAAAGAGTGTATAAACTTTTAATTACTGAAACGAAATGAAAAGATTTAGTTATATTCTGTTCGGTATTCTCGGCCTGGTGCTTTCTGCAGTATCTTGTAACGGTCCCGAGGAGGAGAACCCTGTTCTCAACAAACCGACGAAATTCACATTGAATACCCCTGCTTTCCAGAAGCAGTACATCGACCTGCAAAATACCGCCACAATGAACCTCACCTGCTCGCAGCCCGACTATGGCTTTGCAGCAGCGACTTCTTACTTTGTTCAGGTGTCGCTCACTGAGGATTTCGCCGATTTCATCGAAATCGATGAGGCTTACTCTAAGTGCGACATGGACGTTAACGCCGAGGCTATCGCCCAGGCTATCTGCAAGCTCCGTGGCGTTACCAGCGAGGACAATTATACCGACGAGCCTGCTCGCACCGTTTATTTCCGCGTTCGTGCCCAGATTCTCGACTATGAGGAGACCGAAATTCTCTCTAATGTAGTTTCTTGCGAGAAGGTGAAGGGTTACTTCGCACTCAAGTTGCCGGGATATATCTACCTCGTTGGTGAGCCCGAAGGCTGGAGCGGCCCGACTGAAGGCAACAAGGATCACTACAGCCAGTGGCGCTTGTTTGAAAGCTCTGAGGCTATCGGCTCGAAGATCTATTCAGGTGTATTTGATATTCCTGCCGGCAAGTTCATGTTCCGCTTCTACACCGCACTTAACGGTTGGGAAAAAGACTCTTATGGTATTCAGGAAGCCGATAGCCCAATGGATATTACTCTCGAAGATGGCGTTTACTCAGGTGCACTCGTTAAGGGTAAGGGTAGCTACAATGTGCCCGACTTTGCAGGTGGCTCAGTGAAGATTACTGTAAACATGAACACAATGACTGTGAAATTTGAGGTTGGCGGCGTTGACGTCAGCAACAAGAAGTTCATCTACCTTGTAGGTGCTCCCGAAGGCTGGGCAGGCCCGACTGAGGACAATGCTTCTCACTATGAGGACTGGAAGCTCTACGACATGGCTGACGACGGCAACTACACCGGAACATTCGACATTCCCGAAGGCAAGTTCCAGTTCCGCTTCTACAAGAAGCTCTCTGGCTGGGACGGCGGCGATTCTTACGGCTCGCAGGCTGATGATGCTCCAGTAGATATCGAATTCACTGATGGTATCTACGAAGGTGCTGCTATGGACGGAAAGGGTAGCTGGCAAGACCCGACTTGGGCAGGTGGTAAGGTGGAAATCACCGTGAACATCAACGATGGAACTGTTCTCTTTGAGCAGAAGTAAATCATTCCGAGAAAAAGGTTAACAGCAACG